>JAEYFO010000333.1 GCA_023402915.1 Bacillota bacterium
TTCATGAACCTGTGGCGGCGCAAGCTCCGCGCGTTTTTGACCATGCTGGGAATGGTGATCGGCACGGCCTCCGTGGTGGTCATGGTCTCGCTGGGCATCGGCATCAACGTTAGCTATCGCGAAAGCCTCGAGCAGGCCGGAAGCCTGACGAAGATCACCGTGCAGCCGCAGGATTGGGACAAATTCTGGAAGCAGCAGGAATCTGCCTCCGGCGGGGGAGTTGTGGGGGCAAACGGCGGGCCCCAGACTGTGGACATCAACGACAAGGCCATCAATAAGATCAGGGCCATCCCCCATGTCAAGGCCGTTACGCCCATTCTTCAAACGTGGAACGCCTATTTCAAGTGCGGAAAGTTCGTCGGAAGCGCCACGCTCTACGGCATCGACATGTCCGCCGCGTCGGAATTCGGCATTGCGCTTTCCGAAGGCGAGATGTGCGGAAAGGGAAGCGGCAGCACGGTCGAGCTCATCGCCGGAACGCAGGTTCCCTACAGCTTCTATAACCCCACCAACTATTCCTCCGCCACCAACCGGGACGGCACGCCCCGCATCAAGCTGATGACGGACAATATCAAGCTCACGTTCGACTCGAACAACGTCTACGACGGGGGCAATTCGGGCACGGGAAAGAAGGGCAAGTTCTATAAAGTCAAGGTCACCGGCCTGATCGCCGAGAGCAACGACTGGCAGCTTTCGAACGGCTGGTATATGGACGTGACCGTTCTCAAAAAGCTCCTGCGGGACAACAAATCCTTCGTGGGCAGCAACGATTCCAAGACCACCTACAGCGAAGCGTGGGTCAAGGTGGACGACGTCAACAATGTCAGCGAAGTGCAGGCGGCCATCAGGGAGATGGGCTTTGGCGCGTCCAGCCTGGGCGATATGCTCCAGCAGGTGCAGGATTCCACCAAGCAGCTGCGGGCGCTTTTGGGCGCGATCGGCGGCGTGGCGCTGCTGGTGGCGGCCATCAGCATCATGAACACCATGATGATGGCCATTTATGAGCGCACGAAGGAGATCGGCGTCATCAAGGTGCTGGGCTGCCGGATGAAGGACATCTGCGCCCTGTTCCTGGCCGAATCGGCCTATATCGGCTTTTTCGGCGGGCTGCTGGGCGTGGGCGCCAGCTACGGCCTGAGCACGCTGCTGAACAAATTTTTCCTCAGCAGCATGGAAATGCGTTCCGTCATCCCGGTCTGGCTGACGCTGGGCGTGTGGGCGTTCTCCGTCGTTGTGGCCATGCTTTCGGGCCTGTATCCGTCGCTCAAGGCCATGAAGCTCAGCCCGCTGGCGGCCATTCGGAGCGAATAAAAAAGGGTTCGCTCGGCTGACCGGTTTTGAAAAAACAACAGAGCGCAAGACTCCCGGAATCGACGTCCGGGAGTTTTTCGTTGGGACGGCTCTGGGGCGGAAGGGTTAGAAAAGGAAGAGCGCTGGAAAGTGGAGTTTGGAAGGTGGAGTTTGGAAGGTGGAGTTTGGAAAGTGAAGTTTGGAAGGTGGAGTTTGGAAGGTGGAAGGGGAAGGCGAGTTTGCGGGTTCGGGTTTCAGGGGGCATGGATGTTGGGTTTGCTGAAAAAGGGAAAAGGCCGGGAAGCGCCTTTTTTGAAAAACGAAGCGCACTTCCCGCCCGGCTCCTTCGGCTTCCCGTCTTGAATTTGAAAAGCCGAAAGAAAGCAGCCTGAAGAAGCTGCCCGGTTTGAAGCGCCGTCAGGCTTATGCTGGCCGATTGCTGCTGTTCATCGGATGCTTTCTGTGGTATAATCTCATTGATCCAAAGAGAAAGAAAACCGGCTTCCGACCATCCAACGAAGCCGTTTTGTTTTGAAAACGGAGAAAAAGCCCCTTTTTTTCAAAAAAACAGGGTGAAAATGACGCTTTTTCGAACGACTGCTGGAGGGAACGTGCAATGCATATTACGCTGCTGGAACCGCTGGGCGTGCCGCAGGCGGTGATCGACCGGTTGAGCGCGCCGCTGCTGGCGCAGGGACACAGCTTTTCCGTCTGCAAAAACGCCCGGTTTGACGCGGACGTGATCGAGCAGGCCAAAGAGGCCGGGGCTGTCATTGTGGTCAACAGGCGGCTGGGCGGCGATGTGCTTCGCGCGCTGCCTGCACTGAAGTTTGTGTCCGTAGCGGGCGTTGCAGTGGACAAAATCGACTGTTCTGCCTGCCGGGAGCTGGGGATCGCCCTGTCCAACGCGCCGGATCACGCAACGGATTCCGTGGCGGAACTGACCATCTGCCTGATGCTCACGCTCCTTCGCCGGGTGACGGAGGCGGACGAGCACACCCGCTCCGGCGGCTCGTCGGCGGGACTGACCGGGCGGCAGCTGCGGGGAAAGACCGTCGGCGTCGTGGGCACGGGGAACGTGGGGATGCAGGTGGCGCGGCTCTGCCGGGCGTTCGGCTGCCGGGTGATCGCCAGCGCGCCCCGCGAAAAAGAAGAGGCGCTGCGGCTGGGCGTGACGTATGTTCCGCTGGATGAACTGATGAAGGAGGCGGACGTGATCACGCTGCACGTTCCGCAAAGCGAGCAGACCCGCGGCCTGATCGACGGGCGGCGCATCGGCCTGATGAAGCCTTCGGCAGTGCTGCTGAACCTGGCGAGCGGCGCGGCGGTCGATGCTGCGGCGCTGTCCCTTGCGCTCAAGCGGGGCGGCATTTCCGGCGCGGCGGCCGATGTTTATGAAAAAGAACCGCCTCTGTATCCGGGGCATCCGCTCCTTGGCGCGCCCAACATGATCTGTACGCCCCACATCGGCGGCATGACGGAGGAGGCGCTGCTGCGGCGGGCGGAGATCGCCTTTGAAAACGTCGCTGCATTTTTGGCGGGACGCCAGCAAAACGTCGTTTTGTGACGGGAGGAACGGCATGGCAAAGCTTTATTTCCGCTACGGAGCCATGGGCTCGTCCAAGAGCGCCAACGCCCTCATGGTCAAGTATAATTACGAAGAACGCAACCAGAAGGTGCTGCTTTTGAAGCCCGCGCTCGATACCCGCGACGGCGAGCGGGTCGTCACATCCCGCTGCGGCCTTTCTTCCCCCTGTGAATATTTTGAGATCCTCGACGAGATCGACCCCAGCCAGTACGATTGCGTCATCGTGGATGAAGCGCAGTTTTTGACCAAGGCGCAGGTGGAGCGGCTCGTGGAGATCGTGGACGATTTGAA
>JAEYFO010000068.1 GCA_023402915.1 Bacillota bacterium
CCGGGGAGGCGCCGGGGCGCTGCCCCGGACCCCGCTCAGGGACTTTTTGAAAAAAGTCCCTGAGAACCCAAAAACTTTTAATAAAAATAGAAAGAGGAAGGCGGTAAGATTCCCTTCTGACAGAACAAAGGAAAAAGTCGGAAGATGGGGCTGCCTGCCCCCTTTCCGGGCGGTTTGGCAACGGGGTTTTCGAAAAAGAAAAAGAAACCGGCAGACTTCTCTTCTGACGGAACAAAGGAAAAAATGGAAGATGAGATCGGCTGCCCTCTTTTGTGGTGGTTTGGCAGCGGGTTTTTCAAAAAAGAAAAAAAGAAACCGGCAGGCTTCCCTTCTGACGGAACAAAGGAAAAAGTCGGAAGATGGGGCTGCCTGCCCCCTTTCTGGGCGGTTTGGCAACGGGGTTTTTCAAAAAAGAAAAAATCAGAGGGCTTCTCTTCTGATTTTGAAAAAATCCGGCGCCCCCCTTTTTTGACATGCCCACTTTATGAAATTCCTAATTCCTCATTGCTCATTCCTAATTGCGAAGCAGCTTCTTCCCCGAAGCTGTTTTTTTTCTGAAAAATTGTAATCTCCCCCTTCTCTCCAGCCGGCAGCGGGAAACTCCCACGGATTCTATTTATTATTTTGAAAATTTTTTGAGGGGTCTGGGGAACTTTTTTATAAAAAAGTTCTCCAGCGTCTCCCCGTCTCCCCGCCCCGATATGCTATAATACAGGTAAGATAGGAGGTATGCCCCATGCGGAAACAGGAGAACGAACGATATGCAAGCTGGCTGAGCGACCCGGCGATCGACGACGCGACGAAAGCGGAGCTGCGGGCGCTGACGGATGAAAAAGAGATCGAAGACCGGTTTTACCGCGATTTGGAATTCGGCACGGCGGGCCTGCGCGGCGTGCTGGGCGCGGGCACGAACCGCATGAACCCCTACATCGTGGGCCGCGCGACGGAGGGTCTGGCGCGGCATCTTTCCACCTGCCCCGGCGCGGCGGAAAAGGGCGTGGTCATCGCCCACGATTCGCGGCATATGTCCAGGGAATTCGCCCTGCGGACGGCGCTGGTGCTGTGCGCGCACGGGATCAGGACTTATCTGTTCCCCAGCCTGCGCGCCGTGCCCCAGCTCTCGTTTGCCATCGGGCATTTGAAGTGCGCGGCGGGCGTGGTCATCACCGCCAGCCATAACCCCAAGGAGTATAACGGCTACAAGGTCTACGGCGAAAACGGCGCGCAGATCAACCCGGCCATGGCCGCGGAGATCACTCGCTGCATTGAAGGCGTGGAGTCCTTCGGCGACGTGAAGGTCATGGACGAACAGGCCGCAAAAGCCGCCGGGCTGCTGAACATCCTCGGCCCGGAGGAGGACGAAGCCTATTACGCCTATACGGCTTCCCTCGTGCTCGATCCCGCCGTCATGAAGGCTGCGTCCGGCTTCAAGGTGGTGTATACGCCCCTGTTCGGCACGGGCAACCTGCCCGTGCAGCGGATGCTCCACACCGCCGGCATTGAAAAGCTCTTTGTGGTGAAGGAGCAGCAGGAGCCTGACGGCGATTTCCCCGGCCTTTCCGCGCCCAATCCCGAAGTGCCCGAGGCGCTGGACAGGGCCGTGGCGCTGGCCAACGACGTGGGAGCGGACCTGGTGCTGGCCACCGACCCGGACGCCGACCGGCTGGGCGTGGCCGTGCGCAGCGGCAAGGGGTTTGTGACCCTGACGGGCAATCAGATCGGCTGTCTGATGCTCTATTACCGTCTCAAAAAGCTCAGCGAGCAGGGAAAGCTGCCCAAAGACGGCTTTGTGGTGCGCTCCATCGTGTCCACCACGTTTGCAGACGCGATCTGCGAAAAATTCGGCGTGCAGCTCGATCAGGTGCTCACGGGCTTCCGGTTCATCGGCGAGAAGATCGACCAGAGCGAAAAGGACGGGAACCGTACCTTCCTGTTCGGCTTTGAAGAGAGCTACGGCTATCTTTGCGGCACCCGCGTGCGGGACAAGGACGCCATCTGCGCCGCGCTGATGCTGTCGGAAACGGCGGCGTGGTATTCCACCCGCGGCATGACGCTTTACGAGGGGCTGGAGGAGCTGTACGGGCTGTTCGGCTGCTATCGGGAGAAGGTGAAGTCCTATACCCTTGGCGGCAAGGAGGGCATGGAGAAGATCGCCGCGGCCATGGAACGGCTGCGCAGCGGCGCGCCGGCGGGCTTTGGCGCGGAGAAGGTGCAGGCGGTCTGCGATTATGCCCTGCGCCGCCGCACGGAAAAGAGCGGCGAACAGACGCCCATTGCCCTGCCCGCGTCCAACGTGCTCTATTACGAATTGGGCGGCGGGAACTGGCTGTGCGTCCGGCCTTCCGGCACCGAGCCGAAGCTGAAGGTCTACGCCGGCTGCTCCGCCAAAGACGAAGCCGCCGCCGACGCGCGCCTTTCGGCCATGATGGACAGCGCGGACGCGCTGCTGAAGGAGTATCTCGCATAGGGGGACGTTAGGGGCGCTGCCGCTTTCGCGAAAATCCTTGCCGGATTTTCGCGAGTACACCGTTCTTTCCCTGTTTCTTGTGAAACGGCCGGGAAAGAACGAAAGGAACGCTTTGCAAGCAAAGCATCCGTTCCGGCGTACACGCCGCCGGAGCCGGATTGATATGGCGTTCTGCGGTTCCTGTATCAAAAACAGCTCCATTTCGGGGCTGTTTTGCTTTTGTTTGGGAAAAATTGACGGGAGAAGGAAGGCGGCAGGCGCGCCCCCCATCATCAGACGGCAGGCGCTTCGAATTCGCTTTTCCCCTTCCCTTTGAAAGTTTTTGGGGTTAAGGGGACTTTTTTCAAAAAGTCCCCTTACGGGGTCCAGGGGC
>JAEYFO010000149.1 GCA_023402915.1 Bacillota bacterium
ACCGGATGCTGCTGGCCTGAGCGAAAACGAAAGAGAAAACAACGAAGAACCGGCTGCGCGTGCGGCCGGTTTTTGCGTGGTTTGTGTGGAAAAAGAGCGAGAAGCTGCTCAGAAGATCAGCGCGGGAAAAAATCGAATGTGGGAACGGGCAAGGGAAAAAGCCGGCGTGCATAGGCTATTTTGGCCGGAAGACGCAAACGGTTTTTGGAAGCGCCCTGTACAAAGGGAGGGGGCGGGACGTGTAAAGCTGTTATAAAGTGAGAAGAAGCAGGGCGGATGAGTTGGAGCAGGGCGGTCTTTCCAAAGAGCGGCAGAAAATTTTTCGAAGAGGGAAAACGGCTGACATTCACGGGAAAGAACTCCTGATTTTTCATAAAGGAAGTCCGGTTTTCGTCAGCGGCAATCCGCCTTGGAGAATGAAGTGCATGGAGATACGTTTCCTGTTGAGAGGGAATCGTTGTAAAAACAGGGAGATGCACACGGCCCTTTCCTTTATAGAGAATTTTCCGAAAAAAAGTCGCTGTGGGCTCAGGCAGAAAACTGCGTTCGCCTCCCACTCTTCAAAGCAAAAGCAAAGCGCCCCCGGAGAACGGAGGCGCCTGCTTGCTGAAAAGCAGCGAAAGCTCAGTTGTCTTTGAGAATGGTCAGACCGGCGATGCGTCCGGTGGTCAGGCATTCGGATACCGCGTTGCCCCCGAGGCGGTTGGAGCCGTGGAATCCGCCGGTGACTTCGCCTGCGGCATACAGTCCGGAGATGACCGCGCCGTCTTGCGTCAGAACACGGGCTTCGGTGTCCACCATCACGCCGCCCATGGTGTGATGCACCTTCGGACGGGCAGGGGAAGCGTAGTAGGGGCCGTGATCTTCAATGGCTGCCGTGACGTTGAAGATGGAGCGGCCAAACAGTTCGTCCACACCGGTTTCACAGGCCTTGTTGAACTGCTCGACCGTGGCGGTGAGAACAGCGGGATCCATGTTCACCTGCCGGGCCAGATCTTCGAGCGTATCGGCGCGGAACACCGTACCCTCTTCGACGCACTTGTCCACGTTGTAACCCAGATAGTTGATGCCGTTTTCATCGATGCGGCTGCCCTGCTGGCTGCTGATGAGGTAGCACATGCTGCCGGGCTGCTCGAGGATGGCGGCGGCGTATACGTCGCGGCGGCTGGTCTCGTTGACAAAGCGCTTGCCTTCAGCGTTGACGGTCAGACCGCTCTCGTCGCCCACATTCACGCCCGTCAGAGGCAGAAGCTGGATGTACTCCATACCGGTCAGACCGGCGCCGATGGCCTGCGCCATGACGATGCCGTCGCCGGTGGTAGCGGGGCTGTTGCTCGTGCCAACGTTTTCACCGAGATCAGGCCATTTGGTGTTGTATTTGACGCGCATTTCCACATTGGCGCCAAAGCCGCCAGTGGCCAACACAACGCCCTTTGCCGCATGGAACACATAGGCGCTGCCGTCTGCGGAGGACGTTCCCTTGACGGCGGTCACCCGGCCATTTTCCATCACAAGCTCATCGGCGGGTACTTCATAGACGTACTGAATGGGCAGGGATTCCTTTTCGGCGGTTTCCGTAAGAACGTTGAGGAAGCCAACGCCGCTCTTGTGCGCGGAAGAAGCCTGCGAGCGCTGCCAGAGCGAGCCCTGAATAATGACGGGATTGGGCTTCCACGGCAGTCCCATGTCCGCCAGCCATGTATAGGTATCGACTGCGTTGGTACAGAACGCTTCGATCAGCGCGGGATCGCCCACATAATCGCCGCCGTCATAGGTCTGAATCATGTGCAGCCAGATGGAGTCGAACAGATAGGTGGCGCCGGAGGCCACGTAAGCGTCCAGATCGTCCGTCAGGTTCTTTTCCCAGCGGGCCATATCGTCGTCCACGGCAGGCAGCTCGGCATAGCTCCTGGCCTGATCGATCAGGGGCTGACGCTGGGCTTCGGCAATCTCGGTGTTTTCACAGTTGGGCTGATAGACCACGTTGACAGAGCCGCCGGAGCGGATCGTGTTTCCGCCGAGGGCCGCGGTTTTTTCCACCACGATGACGGAAGCGCCGCCGCGGGCCGCGGAAACAGCCGCCGCCATGCCTGCGCCGCCGCCGCCCACGACGATCACGTCGGCGGAAAGTTCGACGGTTTGACCGGCCTGCGCGCTCTTGACGGGCACGGCTTTGAGCGCTTCCACGTCGCCGCCCGCCTGTTCAACGCAGTCGGCAATGGCGGAAAGCACTGCTTCGCTGGTGATGGTGGCGGCGGCTACGGTATCGACGCCAAGACTCTGGTTTTCCACGACGAGCTTGGGAATGCGCTCGGCGGGCACGTCGCCAATGTTGGCCGTTTCCATGTGGTCGGTGACTTTGGCGCTGGTGATGGCCGTTTCACTGAAGGTGACCTCTACGGTCAGGGGGCCGTTGCGGCCGTTGACGGTGGCGGTATAGGTGCCGGGGATGTACTGGGCTTCTGCCGCGGATTCAGCGGAAGAAGCGGGAGATGCTTCGGGCGTTTCCTGCTGCGCAGGGGCAGAGCAGGCGGCAGCCGTCAGCAGCAGCACGGCGCAAAGCAGCAGCGCCAGCAGCTTTTTGAGCTTGGTCATGATAGTTCCTTCCTTTCCTTTTTGTGTTTGGGATGCAAAGGGAATGTTTTCCCTTCTTTTTCAGGATAAATGCTGTACTTTGTGGAGGAGCAAGAAAATTTTTTGAGAGAAATCGGGCGGAAAAATGAGACTTTTCCGAAGATTTTTACGAAAGGAAGATTGTTGAATAATAAATTAACGAATGTTTGTTCCCAAAGATACTACAGGGTTTTGTTAAATAAAGAAGATTTGTCTGAACGTTTTGTCTGTGTTATGGTAAAAAACGGAGGGGAAGAAGCATGAATTATCGAATCGGAGAGATCGCGAAACTGATGGGCGTGAGCATTGAGGCCATCCGCTTTTTTGAAAAGCGGGGGCTTGTGTCTCCCCAACGGGACGAAGAGAGCGGACGGCGCACGTATAACGCAGTGGATTACAATATTCTCATGCGGGCGCGGGGCTATTCGCGCTTCGGCTTTACGCTGGCCGAAGCGGCGGCGCTGATCGAAAATTGCGATCTTTCAGACATGGCGGAGCGGTTTGAAACGCAATGTACAAAGCTCAAAGAGCAGATCCGTTTTCAGGAGCTGCTGCTGGACTGCCTCAGACAGCGGCAGCGCCATCTGGATCGGATCAGCGGCATGGTGGGCCAGTGCGTTGTGGAAAAAAGCCCGCAGATGTACGGGATCCTTTTCCGCACCAATCTGGATATCACAAAAGACGAGACGCTGCGCGAGCAGGCGCGCCGCTGGGGAGAGTACAAACCCTTTGCAGAAACGCTTTTGAGCTACCCGGTAGAAACTCTGTGCGGCAGAGGGCGGAACTATTTTCATGGTCTTTGCATGATGGAGGAATTTGCGCGGGAGTTCGGGGTGACGGACGATCCGGACGTGATTTGTTTTCCGGCGCAAAGGGCGGTTTTCAGCGTCGAATGCATCCCGTATGAAGCGACGCTTCCCCAAACGATAGGGGCGCTGGCTTTTGATGAGGCGCTGCGTTTCATCAAAGAACGGGGATTGACCGTTGCGGGGGAAAGCTACGGACGGACGCTCCATACCTCCAAGAAGGACGGCCAGTACGTGCATTATTCCGAACAGTGGATTCCCGTTAAAGAGACATGATCCCAAAGACCGGCCCTTTTCGTGCAAAAATTTGTCAGGAAACGGCATTTTTTGTTGCTTGCAGCGCTTCCGCGCGGTATGATTAAAGTAATATGATGGATGGCGGGCTTTTTGGCAAGCCAAATTGAGAAAGCGAGGATCCCGGATGAAAAAGACACTTGCATGGATAGCATGCTGCGCGCTTTTGCTGTGCGCGCTGCTGGCGCCCACCATGGCGCAGGCCGATTTCGGAAGCTTTTCCGGAGACAGCGATTATGGTTCCTCTTCCGACTGGAGCAGCAGCAGCTCTTCGTGGGATGACGACGACGATTACTCTTCCGGCTCGACCTACTACTATGACGATGACGACACCAGCGGCGGCGGCGGATCTTCCTTCGGCGTGACGGCGGCGATCTTCGTGATCATTATCGTGATCTCCATCCTGCCGAGCAAGAAGAAGAAAAAGGGGCAGGGCGCTCCCGTGCAGAACGCCGGCGCCGCCCGCACCGATGCGTCCATGCTCAAGCCCATGGATCAGTATCAAAGCGAGGATCCCGGCTTTGACAGTGCGGCGCTCACTGAAAAGCTCTCCAACCTCTACGTTCAGATGCAGAACGCCTGGCAGGACAAGAACATCGAGCCCCTGCGTCCTTATCTGACCGACGCGCTCTATGCGCAGATGGAACGCCAGCTTGACGCCATGAAGAAGGCCGGACGCACGAATTACATCGAGCGCATCGCCGTGCTGGGCGTCGATCTTCGCGGCTGGTATCAAAAGGGTGAAAACGACAACATCGTCGCCTCCGTGCGCACCCGTATCGTCGATTACACGGTGGACGACAAGAGCGGCAATGTGGTCAGCGGCGATAAGAACCGCGAGCTCTTCATGGAATACGAGTGGACGATGGTTCGTCCCACGGGCGAAAAGACCGGCGAAGCCGCTCCCATGCAGAGCGTGCATTGCCCGTCCTGCGGCGCGCCTCTTTCCATCAACCACAGCGCCAAGTGCCCCTATTGCGACAGCGTGGTGACGGTCAAAGAGCATGACTGGGTCATCTACGCCATCAAGGGCATCGCGCAGCGCAGCGCGCAGTAACTAAAAAGCAATGAGCCGGCCCGGCGGGCGGAAAGCTGTGTTTTCCGCCCCGGCCGCCCGGCAGGACTGACCAACAAAAAAGGAGGATCACCATGGGACTTTTGAAAGCAGGCGCCGGCGCTTTGGGAAGCGCTTTGGCCGACCAGTGGCGCGAGTATTTCTACTGTGATTCGCTCGGAGAGAACGTGCTTGCCGTCAAGGCGCAAAAGCGCACCTCCGACCGCAGCTCCAACACCAAGGGCAGCGACAACATCATTTCCAACGGCTCCATCATCGCCGTCAACAACGGCCAGTGCATGATCATCGTCGATCAGGGTGAGGTGGTGGAATTCTGCGCAGAAGCGGGCGAATTCATCTGGGACAGCTCCACGGAACCTTCCATTTTCTATGGCGGCTTTGGCAAGGGCCTCAAGGGCACGTGGGAAACGTTCAAGAAGCGTTTTACCATGGGCGGCGATACCGGCAAGGATCAGCGCGTCTATTTCTTCAACACCAAGGAGATCGTCGGCAACAAATACGGCACGGCCAATCCCGTTCCCTTCCGCGTCGTCGATCAGAACATCGGCCTTGACATGGATATCGGCATCCGTTGCTTCGGCGAATATTCCTACCGGATCAGCGACCCCATGCTCTTTTACGCCAACGTCTGCGGCAACGTGACGGAGGCGTATACCCGCGACCGGATCGACAGCCAGCTCAAGAGCGAGCTGCTCACGGCGCTCCAGCCCGCCTTTGCCAAGATCTCCGAGATGGGCGTGCGCTATTCCGCGCTGCCCGGCCACACGGTGGAGATCGCCAACGCTCTCAACGAGGTGCTTTCGGCGCAGTGGGCCAAGCTGCGCGGCGTGGAAGTGGTCTCCTTCGGCGTGAATTCCGTCACCGCCAATCCCGAGGACGAGCAGACCATCAAGGAGCTGCAAAAGAGCGCCGTGTTCCGCAATCCCAACATGGCGGCGGCTCACCTCGTCGGGGCGCAGGCGGACGCCATGAAGGCGGCGGCGGCCAACCAGAACGCCGGCCCGGTCATGGCCTTTGCGGGCATGAACATGGCGCAGAACGTCGGCGGCATGAACGCCCAGTCCCTGTTCCAGATGGGGCAGCAGCAGGCGCAGCAGCCCGCTGCTCCCGCCCAAAGCGCCGCTCCCGCCCAAAACGCTGCGCCCGCGCAGGCGGCTCCTGCGGCGGACGGCTGGAAGTGCTCCTGCGGCGCGGTGAACACCGGAAAGTTCTGCACGCAGTGCGGCGAGAAGAAGCCCGAAGCCCCCGCCGGCTGGATCTGCTCCTGCGGCGCAGTCAACAAGGGCAAATTCTGCCCTGAATGCGGCGCGAAGAAGCCCGCGGACGCACCGCTTTACCGCTGCGACAAGTGCGGCTGGGAACCGGAGGATCCCAAGCATCCCCCGAAGTTCTGCCCCGAGTGCGGCGACCCCTTCGACGACAACGACATCCAGAAATAACCGGTCAAACAATCAACAAAAAATGACGCTGCGGCCTGCGGCGTCATTTTTACGTTTTGGATGGAAAATTTTTGGAAAAATCGAAGCGGAGCGGAAGGAGCGGACGCGCAAAATGCGGCGGTCTGCACTGGAAAGAAGAAAGAGCTTTTTCAGCGCGCCGCGTTTCCAAAGGGCAAAAGGGGAGGCTTGCAGCGGGGTTGCGATGCGCTCAAACCGGCGTGTAACAACGCCGCCCGACGCAAAAATCTGTAAAACGCCCAAGAGAGCGCGGCACAGTGGAGAAACCGCCGGGATGGAGCGGCCGCAGGAAGAACCGCTTGAAAAGCTGTTTAACAGGCCGGGAAGGCCTCATTCAGCGGCTCTGCTCTGTCCTGACGGCTGATTTACGAGCCCAAACAGCCGGTTGGGCTGCTCCTGCCCCTCAAACAGCACTTCCGCGCGGCGGACGACGGAAAACCGCGGCGCAAACAGCGCTTCCCATTCCGCGTCCGTGTTGTTCCACAGCAGCAGCCCGTCGTCAAAGAGATTCCCTTCGATCCGGCGGAGGTTCCATTGGGAAGCCTGTTCGTCCGTCAAAAAGGCGTTGAGCTTGACGAGCAGTTTTCCGCCGGGCCGGAGAATGCGCGCCAGTTCGGAAAGCGCGAAGCGCGCGTCCGCCGGATAGAGATTGTCGAGGATGTTTGAAAGGATCGCCCCGTCCATGGAAGCGGCGGGCAGCGTTTTCAGCAGCTCCGTTCCGCCGCAGAGAAAGGTGAACTCGCCGGAAGGCGCGAGCTTGCTTCGGATAGCGGCGCTTTCGATCGCTTTGGGGGACAGGTCGACGCCCACATGGGTTTTCGAGCCGTACAGACTGCAAAAGCACAGCAGCGTTCCGTTGCCGCAGCCGAAATCCAGCACAGAAGAGCTGCCGCAGGTCAGCCAGCGCAGCCCTTCGTCCAGCGCCGCGACGCCCGTTTCCTTTGCTTTGGGGAAAACGGCGGCCTGTTTGGAAAAAATATCGTCCCAGACGGCGATGCAGCGTGCATAACGATCCATGAAGACCTCCCTGAAATCGGTGAAGCGAACCGGCGCGCAACAGGAGGAAAGCAGAAAAGGCTTTCCTGCCTTGCGCGGGAAAAGTCGGCTTTCTGTGCGGGCGGACGGTTGCAAACGTGCTGGCGGAGGAAAACAGCAAAAGAGCAGCTTGCAGCGCGCCATGGTCGCTCGATCCTTTGGTTTGGCGGCTCCTTCGCTTTCAGCCGCTCCGCTGCGGCTCCTGTTTTTCAAAAAAGAGAAGATAAGATCAGAAAACGCCCAGCGGATCGTCGAGCGTTTTCGAGCGCGTTCTGAACATTCAAAAGGAAGCGCCAAAAGCTGCCGGGCGCTCAGGCGTTGACCTGCGTTCCCGTGCTGCGAAGGTACAGCCGCCCGAAGTGCGACCAGCCGGAGGGGCGGATCTGCACGGAGGCGCAGCCCTCGTCAAAGTGGAGCAGGAAGTGATACGTTCCGCAGCGCCAGCGGCAGTTCGCCTCGCAGAGCAGCGTCTTTTCGTCGCTCCAGACGAACTTTGCCCAGCCCTCGTCCGGCGCGGGATCGAGATGCTGCCTGCGCCAGTCGTGCCGTCCCGCCTCGATCACCCAGTCGGATCCCGGCAGCGCCACGGTCAGGCGCAGCGTGTCTGTGGAAAATTCCACGCCGATGGTGCGGATGCCGGAGGGGTTTTCGGGGAATTCGTAGCGGTTGCCCGAAACCGCGGCTTCCAGCGGGCTGCTGTCCGTTCCTTCGGGCAGATACAGCTCGAGCGCATCACAGTGCGCCGCGAGGGCGGCCTGCGCGGCGGGGTTTTCGGGCAGCGGCTCTTTGGAAAGGTGGGGGTAGATCTGATTCCAGAACAGGTGGATCACTTCCGGGAACTCTTCATAGTCCGCGTCGCCCTGCAAGGCGTTGCCCGTGGTGATGAACACCAGATCCTCGTCCGGCAGGACAACGATCAGCTGTGCGCCTGTGCCGATGCAGGCAAAGGCGTTGTTGCGCAGCCGCCAGAACTGATAGCCGTAGCCTGCGTTGCTGTCCAGCTTGGTGTTTTTCGTGTTGGTCGCGATCTGGCGGCTGGTGGCCGCTTCCAGATAGGCCGGATCGAGCAGCTGCTTGCCGTTCCACATGCCCTTTTGCAGCAGGAACTGGCCAAAGCGCGCCATGTCCTCCGTCAGGCAGTGGATGCCGCGGTGGCCGACGCAGATGCCCATGGGGCTCATTTCGCACCACGCCCCTTCAATGCCGAGGGGGTCGAGCAGCCGGGGCTTGAGGTATTCCATCAGGTTCTGTCCCGTCACCCGCTGCACGATGCTGCTGAGGGTGTGCGTGCCGGAAGAATCGTAGCCGAACAGCGCGCCCGGCCGCACGGGGGGCACGGTGTTGAGGAAGGTTTTGATCCAGTCCGGCGCGGTGCGGTCGATGGCGTAGGCGTTGCCGGTGGACATCATGAGAAGGTTGCGGATGGTGCGCGACGCGATGAAGGGATGCTTGGACGCTTCGCCCAGCTTGTCCGGGAAAAAGTCGATCACCTTGTCGTCGAGCGTCAGCCGCCCTTCCTGCACGCAAAAGCCGATGGCCACGGACGTGAAGCTCTTGGAGCAGGAATAGATGATGTGCTGCATGTCGGCGGTATAGGGCTTCCACCAGCCTTCAGAGCAGACTTTGCCGTGGCGAAGGAGCATGAAGCTGTGCAGCGGAATGGTCTGCGCGTCCACTTCGCGAAGGAAGTTTTCGATGGCGAACGAGGGGATGCCGGCGGATTCCGGCGACGTCCGGGGGAAGGGCTGAGACATGGGAATGACCTCCGATTCCAATGGTTGAAAATTTTGAAAAAGAGAAAAACAGCGCGGGCGCGCCCTTGTGGAAATTTTGAAAAGCACAGGACAAACGACGGGGATTTTTTGAAAAATCCGTCAAAAATCGAAACGATCCGTCCGATACAGTCTAAGAGTAATTCATCCCGGAGCGATAGTCAAGAGAAGGAAGAAGAAGAATTACGCAAAGAGGTCAAAATAGAGAAATAAAAAAACTGCAAAAAGGGGGTTGACGGGATTGGGAATGTCTGGTATTCTTAATTTGTGGTTAGCAAATGCTAACTCACGTGGAGAAATTCCAAATCGTGTCCTTTCACCAAAGTGTGTGTATGTGTGAGGTTCCAAAAAAGCCCGGATTGGCGTCGCCTGCCAGTCCGGGTCTTTTTGCATTTTTGGAACGCACTATTCTGCTTTTGGGGCGCAAATTGTGCCGGCAGCCTATTCGGCTTCCACGGTTTCGCCCGCCTGCCGGAGGGCAAAAAGCGCCGCCGGAAGATGAGCTTCCTTGATGAAGAGATAATCTGTGTCATAGGTCGAAACGGCGGAAAGCGGAACGCCGGCCTGGGCGATCACTCCGGTCAACCGGGACAAAATGCCCACGAGCGAAAAATCCAGCGGCCCCGCCACGCGCAGGGCGCGCCAGCCGTCGTCGCGGTAGAGGAGCATTTCCTCCGGCAGGGCGTCCGTGGGGCACTGGAGGGGAAGCTTTTCGTCCGTCCGGGCAAAAAACAGGGGCGCTGCGCCGGGCAGGGCGCGCAATTTACAATTAAGGAAAGGGGAGCGGAAAGCAGCAGCAGTTTCATGAAAAAACTCCTTTGAAAAAACAGATGGTGCTTTGAGTGTATCGGGAAGAAAGCGGGCTGTCAAACGGCGGGCGGCAGGGGCGCTTTGAAAGAATGGGACGGGAAGTCGTTTTTGAAAAGAAGAAGCGGAGATTTTTTGCGGGAAAAAGGCGATTTTGGGGAGCGAAAGAAGGGGTTTGCATGTTTTTGGCGATGGGAGAATTCCCAAAAAGAAAAAAGCCGTTCGGCAAAATGCGCGCCAAAGCCTCGCGCGATCTCGACGGGATTTGCGCTTTGGATGGGGTAAACTTTCAGATACATGCTCGTCCCCAAGGGGAAACGGGCGGCTGGGAGGGATGGAAGGATGCTGGCAAAGGAAAAAGTGCAGCGCTGGCGGCGGACGGTGCGCCTGCCTGCCGTGCGGGAAATGCTGCGGCAAATGGGGAGCTTTGCGCTGACGGCGCTGCTGGCCCGGGCGGCGCTGCCCGACGGGCTGGCGCCCTTTGCTCCGGCAACGGCGGCGGCCGCATGGATCGCG
>JAEYFO010000154.1 GCA_023402915.1 Bacillota bacterium
CATCGTCAAGGTGGACACTGTGATCGATCAGCTCAAAGAGGTGCTCGGCGCGAAGAAAGCGCACCTGATCCCCCTCAACCGCGAAGCGATCGAGCGAGGCGCGCAGGCCGCCATCAAATAAGACCCGTTTTTGACCCGCAAAAGCCGGAGGGCAGCTTGCTCTTCCGGCTTTTTTGTTTTTTGGCCTATCGCCACGCCCGTTCCCGCAGGGGGAAAAGCCACTCTGCCGCCGCCGCGATGCCCGATCGGTATCCGTAAAACCACAGGGAAAGCAGCGCTGCATAGAGTGGGATTTGGGACAAAATTGTCCCTATGCAGGCGACGGCGCTCAAGACCGCATAATATCGAACGCGAAACCAGACAGGTGCTTCCCGCAAAAAACACAGGCCATATTTTTCCTTGGAGGCGTGCTCCACGCTGCGTGGCAGGGGAAAACAGAAAAAGAGAACGGCCAGCGCTTCCCCAAGGGTTTCCGGCGGACAAAAGAGGGCAGGAAGGGCCGCATATTTGGCGCTGCACAGCAATAAATAGGTCAAAATATTCCACCGCGACCGGATCGTATTGTGCAACTCAAACGCGAGCAGCATCGCGCCCAGCGCAAGGGAAAAGCGCATCAGCGCCGCTGCTTTCATCCCGGTTCCAACGAGCAGCCCCATGCAGATCGCCGCCGCGCTCCATCGTGACCGCAGAATTTTCCAGTATTGCGCCCCGACCTCCAGGCGCATCTTAGGCGGCAGCCGGTCGTTGGGATGCCGCTCTTTTTGAATGGTCACAAAGTCGTTTTTCAGGTATCCCGTTTCATAAAGAGCATATTGCGCCGCAGCGGCCAGCGCAAATTGCAGCAAAAAGCGCCCATTCTTTTTTGAAAACTGCCCGCACAGCAGCAACAATGGTCCGAACCAGATGGCAAAGAATGAGAGCTTGTCCAGCCATGTTTTCGCCCGCGTCGCCCAGCCGTAGGAAAATGGAATGCGCCACCGCATGGTTCAGACCCAATGGATGTCCTGCGCCGGAAACCGCGCAAGCCACCACTGCTCATGCCGTTTGGAAGTGTAGATCACCCGCTCATCCGCCCGGCGCAGCAGCGCTTCGTCCGAGCAGTTATCCGTACAGACCAGCAGCCGTTCCCAGGGCGGAACCTCTGAAAGGATCTGCTCTTTTCGGCCAAAAATGTCGTTTTCCAGCATTCCATTCTGATAGTGCGGACTGTGCCACTGGTCAAAACGCAGCAGCCGCGCCGCCGGTTCCGTCAGAAAATCCGGCGCAGCACTGGCCAAAATTGTCACCCAGCCCGCCTGCTGCAACGAGTGGAGCAGCGCCGCCGCGCTTTCCCGCTGCAACGGCGGAAGAATTTCCCGGACGAATTTTGCGCCGTAATAGCGAAGCTCATCCTGCCGGAACCCTGAAAGCGCCTGAAGGTGCCGTCTGCGCCGCCATTGCCTGTGGGGGAACAGCTCGTCCGCCAGATATCCCAGATAGCTGTCCGCAAGAACGCGATCGCGGTTTTTCGGGCAGAGCCAGCGGGTAAAGCAAAACAGCGTGTTGCAGCGGTACAGCGTGCCGCACAGGTCAAAAATTGCCAAAAACATCGCTATGTTTCACGCTCCTTCAGTGCGCCAGCCGCCCCGATCACCGGCGCAAAAAAGGCTGTGATCGGATTGGTTCCCTGAAAAATCGCCTGCGCTGCCCGGCAAAAAGGCTCCAAAAACACGGCGCTGAGCCAGAGCCTGCGCGTCTCTTTTCTCGAAAAATACCGTTTTGCGTAGAGAATTCGGCTCTTCACATGCTGGCGAACACAAAAGGCCCGCACTGTTTCGCTGCCGCCACCCCGATGCAGCGCGTGGAGATCGGCCAGATACCGGCAGTGCCACCCGGCCTGTTCCATGCGCCGCGCCAGGTCCACCTCTTCAAAATACAGAAAAAATTTCCGGTCAAATCCGTCCACTGCTTCAAACGCCTCACGCCGCACCATCAGATAAGCTCCCAGTACCCATTGTGCCCGGCCGCTTTTCAGCTGTTCCTTTTCAAAATAGGGGCGGAACCGTTTGGGGAACAGTTTTCCCGCGCCCAAGCTCCGCAAAATCAGCTGCTTTGCCGTGGGGAAACGCATTTTGGCCGGCTGCACCGATCCATCCCGGTTCAAAAGGGAAATGCCGAGCATTCCGGCGTCCGGATACTGCCGCAGGACGTTTTGCGGCGCTTCGATTCCGGCGGGCGGGATTTCCACATCCGGATTCAAAAACAGCAAAAACGGTGCATGCCCCATGGCCGCACATTCGTTACAGGCCGCGCCGTATCCAATATTTTTCCCAATGACTAGCCGAAAAGAGAAGGAACTGTCCGAATTTTTTTCCGGCGGCTGTTTCGACCCGTTATCCCGCACGGTCACAGACGCGATTTCGCCGCTGCGCCTCTGCGCCTTTTCCAGCGCGTCCAAGCAGCGAACAAGCTCCGCTTCGCTGTTATGATTGACGACAACCACGTCCACCATCCGCTGCGCGCCTCCCGCCAAAGCTGATTTTCGCTTCTCTTTGAAACGTAGTATGCGCAGAAACTGCAAAAACACTCCGCTTTTCGACAGTTTGCAAATTTGCACAAAAAACCCAAAATCTTCCGAACGCTTCTTTCGTGCAGGCCGGACTGAGCCGCACGAGCGGCACGTTTGAAAACCTGACGCGCACCACGGCAAAGACGGCGGCGAAGCAGTTTGAAAACGCCCTTGACCGGGCGTACATGCAGGTCACCACCGGCGCGTTCTCCACGGACGCGGCCATCCGGCAGGCGGTCAAGGACCTGTCGGCGCAGGGCGTGGCTTCCATCCGGTACCCTTCGGGGCGGGTGGACACGCTGGAGACCGCCGTGCGCCGGGCGGTGGTGACGGGCGTGAACCAGACGGCCATTCAGGCGGCCCTGGAACGGGCCAAAGAGCTGGGCGCGGAGCTGATGGAGCTGACGGCACACCAGGGCGCGCGGCCCTCCCACGCCGCCTGGCAGGGGAAGATCGTGCGCGTTGCCGGCGAGCCGGAAGCGGGCGAAAGCTATCTGTCCCTTTCGGACATCGGCTACGGCACGGGCGCGGGCTTTGGGGGCTGGAACTGCCGCCACAGCTGGAACCCCTACTGGCCGGGCACGGCGCGCACCTGGACGGACGAGCAGCTCGAGGCGCTCAAAGAGCCGTCCGTCACCTATGACGGCAAGCCCATGACCGACTACGAGGCCAGCCAGCAGCAGCGCTATTTCGAGCGGCAGCAGCGGCGCTGGAAGCGGGAATACAAGGCCATGGAGGCGGCGGGGCAGGATACCTATGAGGCCGCCGCAAAAATTCGGGAATGGCAGGAGAAGGAAAAGGACTTCCTGCGCCAGACCGGACGGAAGGCCGACGCAGACCGGGCGACCGTCGCGGAGTTCAGCTGGCAGGATGGGAAGAATGCGAGGAAAGAGCTTGCGAAGTATGAAAAGTACCGGTACAATAAAGATGGAACGATTGTTGTGACGGACGACTGGAAAAGCCGGGGAAAAGTAACCATACCCAGACAATACCGGCCTTTTGCTGTTGTGGAGACGCAAACAGACTTCAAAAATAGTACAGCTCAAATTGATCGGACGCTGTACGATGAAAAGGGATGGATGGTAACGCAAATCCATCCCGGTCCGCACAACCGTCCAGATCAGCACAAACGCGGTACGCATGGAGAGCATGGGCACACCTACAGGTGGGACGCAGACGGGAAGCCGCTTGAAAGAACCGAGCGTGACCTGACGGAACAGGAAAGACGGGAACACGCTGATTTGTTAGGAGAAAGCAAGACATGAATGACAAGGACATCGCTCTTTTTCTGATGATAAACGAGCCTGTTTTTGACATAGGAGAGAAACAGTATTCCGTTTGTTGTCCTCGCGGGACGCTTTTCTGCACATGGGATTCCGAGGGAAATACCTTCGATTTTTCCTCTGTTGAAGATCTTCTTGACCACTGGATCGTGGAGGGCACGCCCTTTCGAAAACGGGCGGCTGCTCTCATCAGGCAATACGCAGAACCTACCGGATAAAGGCATACTGATTCAAACAACACCCAAAGGAGGACGCGCATGAACCTGATTATGAACGATGCAACGCGCAATTTTCTCGAAAAACATTGCGCGGATATTCCTTTTGACCGGGAACATCTGAATGATTTGCTTGACCGTTTGGATGAAATGGAGCTCAATTCGCTGGATGCGGAATACAACCCGACGGAAAGCACAAGGCCTATCGTATATGCGATTGACGACCTGTGGGCAAATAACGGAGATCATTAAAACCGCCCTGCGCCGCACGGCGGTTTTTCGTATCCCGGACTGCAATTGACGGAGGTATAAGCATGGCGGTTCACATTGACGTCAATGACCCGAGCAAGCGACGCTTTTTTGATGATCCGGGAGCGAAAGTTCTGATGTGCAGCTACTGTAAGCACAGAATTGGAATCAAGCCGGCGTGCAAAGCATATCCCGACGGGATCCCGCGGGAGCTGCTGCTTCGCGGCGAACACGATACGCCTTTTCCGGGGGATCATGGCTACCGGTTCGAACGGAAAGAAGATTAAATCACTCAAGCACCTTACGGGGTGCTTTTTTGATACCCAAATTTCGCCCTGCCGCCCCGGCGCTTAACCGGGCGGACGGCCGCCAGCCGCAGCGTCACCTGCGGCTCTATAAATCCTCTGACAGCAAAACGGCGGCCGAAGGAACACCCATGGAATTTCTCAAGCAGTTTTTCGGCGAAAACGGCGAAAAGGCCCTCACCTACGACGACCTTCAGAAGGCGCTCGAGGGCAGCAAGGACGTGAAGATTGACAATCTGGCCACCGGCCAGTGGGTGGATAAGGGCAGGTTCACGGCCAAGCAGGCCGATTGATCTCAACCGTGGGCGTGGTGTTCTTCGCAGCGCAGGCCGCGCGGAACGCTTCAAGCAGTTCCGGCCGCAGGTCGAGCGGGAAGCGGACGTAGTTGCGGCGGTTATAGCGCTGCTGGCTTTCGTATTTTCCGGGCAAACGCTCCACCTCCTTACAACACGCGGATGAGCATCAAAACAAGATTCACGATCGACAGTGCCAGTGCCGCTCCAGCGACCCAAACCCATTTTCTATCCATGATTGAAAGCCTCCTTGAAGTGTGGTAAAATGAGCAGAAGGGAGGGGGCTTGCGCCCCAACCCCTACCTGTTGAACAGCTCGATGAGAGCGGCCAACAGATTGACGATGGCGGTCAGCAGTGCAAGTGTTGAAACAATAACTGCTGACTGCTTGTCATTTTTGGGCTTCTTTTTCTTCTTCATTGGCTTTTTCTCTTTTCGCTCTTTCTATATCCATCACATATCCATCATTTTACACGCACGTACATAAATCAAGAGATAATTCCTCTTTTGGGAAAAACTTTCCAGAAGTTTTCCACGAAAAGTAGAAAAGTTTCCGACCCTTTCTTAAAACAAACCTTCAAAAAGCATCGTAACAACACGTGGTGGAAGGCCGCCGCTGTGCGCGCCGTCAAGACGATCGCTCAGACTGCCGTGGCCACCATCGGCCCACGGCGGCCCTCTCGCAGGTGGATTGGGTGCTGGTCGCAAGCTCGGCGGCGCTGGCGGGCGTGCTGAGCCTGCTCACGTCGATCGCGGGACTTCCCGAAGTCAAGGCCGAAATCGAAGAGTGAAATGAAACGACAAAATCCCCGGGGCAGGCGCTCCGAGGTGTGCTGCGTTTTGGAATAGAAAAACTGCCGGAAAGGAGTTACCCTCGCGGCAGTTTGATCGTCAGACAGAACACGTTTTGGAAACTTTTGCGATTTGTCTACGCGGACAACCGCCAAACCTTTTCGCCTTCTTTTTCGTGTTACTATCGTGTTACTAATAGACCGGATTCTACCCATTTCCGCCCAGCTGAACGGTTCAGAATTTGGGCGTTTCTGAGCGTCGCGAAACGCTCAAAACTGTGGTATAATAAAAATCATTCATGCGCCGGGCGGTCTTTTTCCTGCCCCTGCGTTTCAACTCAGAAAGGAACTTCATTTTGCAGCAGGTAAACGGCAACACCACCGGCGTGCGCCAGGTGCTTCTTTCGCGCATTGCCCAGCTTTACGAGATGCGGATGGAACCCGGAAAGTTTTTTGACATGGAGCTGGCCCTTGCGCTGGCGGAGTTCACACAGCTGCTGGGGCGGGAGCTTTCGGTCTATATCTCCCGCGACGGCCGCATTCACGACGTGAGCATCGGCGACAGCAGCAATGTCAAGCTCTCCAACCTCCGCCTGACCCGAAACCTCGACCGGCTGTGCGGCGTGCGCTGCATCCATACCCATCCGGGCGGAAATCCCCGGCTGTCCAGCGTTGATATCGGCACGCTCAAAAGCGCCAAACTGGACGCCATGTGCGCCATCTCCGTGGTGGACGGACTGCCGTCCGCTTCTTCCGTGGGCTTCCTCGGGGAAAAGGAGGGAGAGGACTATTCTGTCCTGTTGGACGGGCCTTATCCCCTTTACCAGATCCCGCACGAGGCCTGGCTCGCCCAGATTGACGCCGCCGACCGCCGCCTGTTTTCCGCCACGGCTTCCGTTGAAAAAAACCGGCGGGAGCGGGCGATCCTCGTGGGCATCGACACCGGAGCTGAGGCATATGACACGCTCAGCGAGCTGGCGGAACTGGCCGATACTGCCGGCGCGGAAGTGGTGTCGCTCGAACGGCAGCGCCGCGCCGCGCCCGATTCGGTCTATTATGTCGGCAAGGGCAAGGCCGAAGAACTTTCCCGGCTGGCCAGCGCCAAAGACGCCGATCTTTTTATTTTTGACGACGAGCTTTCCAGCGTCCAGATCAAAAATCTCGAAGAGATCCTCGGCGCCCGCGTGCTGGACCGCACCAGCCTGATCCTCGACATTTTTGCCGGACGCGCCCAATCCCGCGAGGGTAAATTGCAAGTCGAGCTGGCTCAGCTGCGCTACCGCCTGCCGCGCCTGATCGGCATGGGGCAGACGCTCTCCCGGCTGGGCGGCGGCATTGGCACCCGCGGCCCCGGCGAAAAGAAGCTCGAATCCGACCGTCGGCGCATTCGCCGCCAGATCTATCAGCTTGAATGCGACCTCAGAGAAGTCACAAAGCAGCGCGCGCTGCGCCGCACCCGGCGGGAGCAGGGAACGCTGCCCGTGGCGGCCATCGTCGGCTATACCAACGCCGGGAAATCCAC
>JAEYFO010000237.1 GCA_023402915.1 Bacillota bacterium
CGTGCGCAGCGACCTGCGCCCCTACAAAAACCAGTGGTACAACGACGCGCGGGAATTCGGCGCGCGGGCGAAGGACTGGCTCTATGCGCTGCTGCGTCCCGCGCCCCGCTATCTGGGCGATCCCATCGACATCACCGGCCCGGGCACGGTCACGTTTGATTGAACACGTTTGATTGAAGAGAAGAGAGATTCTTCTCTTTTTTTTGCCGTTTGGAGAGCAAAGAAAACGGTGTGGGAAACCGACAGCTGTTTTCGAAAAAAGGAACGCGGAAATGGTGTTTTGTGACTGTATTGTGACCGCCCCGTGGGATACTAAAAGCAACCGATCAGCTATGCTATGGCTCGAGATCAAACGAAGGAGCCTCCGTTTGGAGGAAGGAGAGGAGAATACGATGAAGAGAATCCGTTGGATCGCGCTGTTGACGGCGGCGCTGCTGCTTTTTGCGCTCCTGCCCGCGGCGGCGCTGGCCGAAGGCGCGCCCGTGCGCATCGGTACGGTGGAATACCCCACACTCGACGAAGCGGTCGCGGCGGCGGAGGACGGCGCTGTGATCGAGCTGCTGGCCGATTGCACCAGCAGCGGCATGAACCTTTCGAAGAACCTGACCATCCGCGGCGTGGAGGGAACGCCGCGCAGGATCACCTTTACGGGCGCGGGCATCGCCCTGTGGGGAAAATCCCTCACCTTTGAGACCTGCGCCGTGGACATGACCGGCGTGGGGAAAACCCCCTACGCCGAATGGAGCTGGATGACGATCTGCGCCAGCAAGAACGCCGAGCTGAGCCTGAAGAACGCCGCCATGACCCTGGACGGCACGGGCGCAGGCAACGCTCACGCCATCTATTTTTGCGGAAACGACAAGCTGAACCTGACCGGGGCCATTCTGACGATCCGCAATTACGCCCAGGACGCGCTTGAGTGGGACGGCGGCGACGGCGGCTACAACATCAACCTTGACAAGGCTTCCATCATTTGCGAGAACAACCGCTCCGGCTTCACGGGCATCTTCAAGGTACAGGCGAAGAACAGCTTCATCCGCGTCGCCGGCAGCACCGGAAACGGCTCGAACGGCTCGGATTTTTATCTGGAAAACAGCGAAGTCCATTTTGACAACAACGGCTCCCATGGCCTTTCCGCCGGGATGCTCGAGGTGAAGGGCTCCACCGTCACCGCCATCGGCAACGGCGCAAACGGCGTTCACGTGGGAAAAACCCTCACCGTGGACGGCACTTCTTCCCTGACGATCCAGAAAAACCGCTGTTCCATCAGCAGCAACTGGACGAGGCCCGGCGCGCTCTATGTGGGCGGCGCGGGGTCGCGCATCGAGGCGGGCGCAACCGTGGACATTTCGGAAAACTCCGGCTCGGGCGTGTATATCAAGGCGGGCGCGGACCTGACCATGGACGCCGGAACCATCACGAAAAACACCGCCCTCAAGCTGGGGTATGGCGGCGGCGTGTGCGCGGCGGGCGGCTTTGTGGCGGGCGGCAGCGTCCGCATCCACAACAACCACGCGGGCGAAGCGGCAAACGGCTTTACCGGCACGGCGGGCGACGACCTGTACGTCGGCACGGCGGGCAGCATCACCGTTTCGGACGCCAATGCCAACGTCGGCGCGCTGCTTGACGACTGCGGCCACCGCATCACCGGCTACTTTGTCGATGACGAGAACATCCGTTGGGACGGGGACGCGGAAGAACCGCTTCACGTCGAGGCGAAGGAGCTGTCCGAACCGGCGCAGCTGGGCGCGGGCACGGGCCTCAAGGCGGCGCACGGCATCGAGCCTGTCGCGCCCACTCCCACCCCCGGCACGGACCCCACCCCCGGCACGGATCCCACCCCCACGCCGCCGCCTACGGAGGTGCCTCCGCAGGTGTTCCCCGAACCCACGCCCAAGCCGACGCCGGAACCCACTCCCGAGCCTGTGCCGGAAGTGCCGCAAGTGCCCATGCCGCCGGCGGACGGCGAGATCGACATACACGAACAGAGCGAGATCGACAGGTACGAACAGAGCGAGACCGAGCCGCCCGAGACGGCAGACCGTCCCGTGGGCATGGCGCTGATCCTGACGCTGATTCTGGCCGGCGCGCTGGCCGCAGTGGTGGTGGTGCGCCGCACGGCCCGCAGCGGAAAGTAAGCGCATCCCCAAAAACGGGAAAAAGGCCGCCCTTGCGGTAAAACGCTGAAATCCCCAAAGGACGCGCCGCTTTGGCGGCGAGGGGCCAGAAAGAAAACAGGCGCAAAGCGGAGGGAAGCAATTCCTTCCGCTTTTTGCTGTTTTGGGCGGCGGAGAGCGGGCGGCAGCGGACGGAGAAAGCTGCTGCGCGCCGCGAGGAACATAGAACCGGCGGAGACAGCCGAGGGAATTGGCCCGCACGTTCTTTATGTCGGAGAACCGGTTAAAAGGGATCCTGCTGCCGTCAGGCAAGCCCCTGCGGCGAATCAAACAAAACAGGGATTGGCGCAGGCGAGGGACAACGCCGTGCTTTCCTTGTGCTGTGGGAAGAAGGAAAAGGGAAACCGTTCTGTTGCTGGGGCCCCGCGCCGCGAACCGGATAGAAGCGCAAAGAACAACGCTGGGCGCGCAATAAAAACAGCGCTCCCCGTTGCAAAAAGCCGGCGCCGTTGCCGCGGCCGAAAACCAGCGCCGCCGCATGAGACAGCCGGGCGGGATCGCCGACAGGGCGTTCGCGGTTTTCTTTGCCGCGCGCGGGGAATTTTGCATGATTTTAACAAACTATGAACAGCCGCTCTCTCGCTCTGGAAAATGCGGCGCAGAGGTGGTATACTAAACAGAAGTGGCCGTTGGCCGATGGCGGTCGGCCCTTTGTCGAGAGTATTTGAAACAAAATGCAAAGCGGGACCGCTGCCGGATCTGCTTTTTGCCCTTTGGATGTTTGAACTTTTGCGTTTTGAACCTTGAACCGCTCTGCCGTTCAACGGTTTGCCCTTTGACCCTTTGGCCGCCCGGCGCGCTGCGTCCGCTGCGCCAAATCAGCACAAGGAGGAACCTGCTTGAAAAATCGCGTTCTCATCATATTGCTTGCCGCCCTGTTCGGCGTGGCGCTCATCGTCTATCTCATCGTTGGAGGCGGCGCGGGAAGCAGCCAAAGTCAGGCCGGATTCACCTCTTCGGCGGCCGGTTCCGTGCTCATCAACGAGGCCATGGCCTCCAATCCCGGAATCATCCCCGCGCCCGACGGCCAGTTTTACGACTGGATCGAGCTGTATAACCCTTCGAGCGAAGCGGTCGATCTGTCCAACTGGGGCCTGTCCGATCAGGCGAACGTGGCGGCCAAGTGGACGTTTGGCAGCGGCACGACCATTGAGCCGGGCGGCTATCTGCTCGTCTATTGCTCCGATCTCGACCAGAACGACCCGGGGAAGGGCGCGCTGCACACCAGCTTCAAGCTCAAGTCCGGTTCGGACACCGTCGTCCTTTCCGACAGCACCGGCAAGACCGTGGACGCCCTGCCCCTTGCGGAGGTGACGAGCGGCAGCTCCCTCGGCCGCGAAGCGGGCAACACCGGCGAATGGCTGGAGTTTGCCGAGCCGACCCCCGGCTTTGAAAATTCCGAAGCGGGGCGCAAGGCCTATCTCGCGTCCATGGACGGCAGCGCCATCGGCCTGAAGATCAGCGAGTTCCAGTCGTCGAACAAAACCACCCTCGCCGCGCAGGACGGCAGCTATCCCGACTGGGTGGAGATCCATAACCCCACCGGCGCGGCCATCGACCTTTCGGGCTTCGGCCTGTCGGACAAGCGGGAAAAGCCCATGCGCTGGACGTTCCCCGAGGGCACGACCATCGAGGCGGGCGGCTATCTTCTCGTCTATTGCGACGGCGTGTCCGATCTGACCGGCCAGTATCCCGGCGAGCTGCACGCGTCGTTCAGCCTTTCGGCCTATGAAGAAAGCGTCGTGCTTTCCTCCGCGAGCGGACAGTGCATCGACGCGGTGGATTACAAGGGCATCCCCGCCGACGCTTCCTATATTCAAACCGAAAACGGAACCTGGGAAGTGACTGCCAAACCCACCCCCGGTTATCCCAACACCGACGAAGGGTTTACCGCTTTTCAGGAGCATGTGGCCGCCGCCTATACGGGCAGCGGTCTCATCATATCTGAAATCATGCTCTCCAACAGCAGCTATGTCCCCGACGGCGGGGGGTATTACGACTGGATCGAGCTGCACAACACCACGAACGAGACCATCGACCTTTCGGGCTGGGGGCTTTCCGACAAGTCCAAGAACCCCCTCAAATGGACGTTTCCCGAGGGCACGGCCATCGGCGCGGGGCAGTATCTTCTCGTGCAGGCGTCCGGATTGGACGTGAAGGACCCTTCCGCCGCAAAAAAGACCTGTCTGCACACCAATTTCAGCCTCAGCTCCGCCGGGGAGATCATCCTGCTTTCCAAGCCGGACGGGACGCTGGCCGACAAGCTCAACTGCGGCCGTCTCATCGGCGGCGTGAGCTATGGCCGCTCCGACGGCGGCACGCCGCTCTACTATCAAAAGCCCACCCCCGGCGAGGCCAACGGCACGGGCTATCCCGGCTACGCCAAGCAGCCGGAGATCCTGCTGGCCGCCGGATTTTACCCCGGCACGAAGCAGGCGGAGGTGAGCGTTCCGGACGGCACGAAGGTCTATTATACGACGGACGGCTCCGTGCCCGACGAATCGGACACGCCCTATACCGGCCCCATCACCATCGAACAGACCACCTCCCTTCGGGTGCGCGCCTTTGCAGACGGCCTTTTGCCCAGCCAGACGGCCACGGCCAGCTATCTCATCGCCAGCCCCCATTCGTCCGGCCTTTCCGTCGTGTTCGTTTCGATGGAAAACAGCGACCTTTACGACGAAAACACCGGCATCTATGTCTACGGCCCCAACCCCGGCAGCGCCCCGACGTATAAGACCGCCAACTTCAATCAGGAGTGGGAGCGGGCCTGCCACGTGGAGATCTTCGACGGATCGGGCAATTTGCAGGTGTCGCAGGATCTGGCCATCCGCATTTTCGGCGCGTTCTCCCGCCTGAGGGAGCAAAAGGGCTTCGCCCTCATCGCCCGGAACGAAAACGGGGCCAATACCATCGAGTATCCGCTCTTTGAAAACCGCGACGCGCAGAGCTACAAGTCCATCGTCCTTCGCGCCGGCGCGCAGGATTCCACCGTCACGAAGATCAAGGACATCGTGGCCACCGGCCTGGTGGACGGCACGACGAACCTTCAGGTGCAGGCCTACCGGCAGGCGGTGCTCTATATTAACGGCCAGTATTTCGGCGTGTATAACATCCGCGAAAAGGTGACCCGCTACTTCATCGGCGCCCATTATCCCGATTACGATATCGACAACCTCGACATCCTCGTGGGCAACGGCTCTGTGGTGCAGGGCAGCAACAAGGAATACAAGGAAATGATTTCCTGGTGCGCCCAGACCGATTTTGCAAAGGATGAAAACTACGAAAAGCTCTGCTCCATGGTGGATATCGACAATTATATCGACTACCTCATCGCGGAAATGTACGTCGCCAACACCGACTCGGGCAACATCAAGTTCTTCCGCGAGCGCTCCTCCGACCCGGAGCGCAGCAAGTGGAAATGGATCTATTACGACTTCTGCTGGACGTTCCTGGGGGTCAAGCGGGACTTTGTGGAGTGGTTCACCAACCCGGCCGGCCACGGCGTGGGCAAGGGTTTTTCGAACCAGCTGACCATTTCCCTCATGCAGAACCAGCAGTTCCGGAACCGCTTCCTCAAGCGGAGCGCCGAGCTGCTCAATTCCATCTATACGCCCGAAAACGTGCTGGCCAAGATCGCCGAGTGCTCCGAAACGATCTATCCGGAAATGGAGCGCAAGGGGGGCGATCCCGAGCGCTGGCCGGAGGGCGGCGGCTTTCGCAACTGGAAGGCCTGCGTCAAGAGCATGAGGAACTTTGCCCGCCAGCGGCGAAACTACATGATCGACGCGCTGCAAAACTATTTCAGCCTGTCCGACAGCGAGACCCTTCGCATCTTCGGCGAAAAGGACGTGGTGGAGCTGGAATAATTTGCCGTCCGGTTTCAAACTTCAAAGCAGACCAGCCGCGCCCCTTTGCGCGGGGAGGGAGGAAGAATGCCCGCATATATCGACCGCCCCTTTCGCCATGAGCTGAAGTATTACATCAATCAGGGCGATTACGAAGTGCTTCGCAACCGTCTGGCTCTGACCATGGACAGGGACGAAAACGCCGATGAATACGGCGAATACCACATCCGCAGCCTTTATTTTGACGACGTGATCAACTCCGCCGTGCGCGATAAGCTCGACGGCGTGGACGAGCGCAAAAAGTACCGCATCCGCATCTATAACCTTTCCGACCGGATCATCAGCCTGGAGTGCAAGCAGAAGGTGGGGCAGTATATTCACAAGCGCTCCATGCGCATCAGCCGCGACCTGTGCGACGCCATCTGCGCCGGGGACTACGAGCCGCTCCTTTCGTGCGACGCGCCCCTTGCCCGGGAAATGTATTATCAGATGAGCTGCCGCCTGCTGCGCCCGGCCGTGATCGTCGATTATGTCCGCGAAGCCTTTGTCGCCGCCTATCAGGATGTGCGCATCACGTTCGACAAGGATCTGCGCACCGGCGTGTTTTCCAGGGATCTGTTCGACCCCCATGTTCCCACTGTCAAAGCCGTTGACGGATATGATATGATACTGGAGGTCAAATTCAACAAATACCTGCCGGAATACTACCACCGGCTCGTGCAGGTGGATGCATCCATTCACAGCGCCGTGTCCAAATACGTCCTGTGCCGCAAGTTCGAATAGGCGAAGGGCGGAACGGAAGGGCAGGCGGGCGGCGGGAAGAAGAGGCCGCCGCAGGCCGCGAAAACCGGCGCAATCAGGCGGAGTTTCTTTGGGGCAAGTCCTTCCCCTCAGAAGAGCCGGAAAGCGGATTGAAAAAGGCCGAAAAACAGCCGGGAAACCGGCCGCCCCGATCGAAGAAGAGCCGCAGTCAGTCAAAACAAAAGCAGCGCCGCTGCTTTACAGCATCGAAGGAGGAACTCCCATGCAGAACAACACCACTACCATCAAAGACGTGCTTTCGGGCATGACGGATCTTTCGTCCAACTCGCTCTCGCCGCTCAACGTCATCATCACGCTGCTGCTGGCCTGCGCGATCGGCCTGTTCATCTTCTTCATCTATCGAAAGACCTTCTCCGGCGTGATGTATTCGCGCAATTTCGGCCTTTCGCTGGTGATGATCACGATGATCACGTCCCTCATCATCCTGCCCATCACCAGCAACCTCACGCTCTCTCTGGGCATGGTGGGCGCGCTGTCCATCGTTCGCTTCCGCACCGCCGTCAAGGACGCCATGGACACCATGTTCATGTTCTGGGGCATCGCCGTGGGCATCTGCCTGGGCGCGCGCTTCTGGGTGGTAGCCATCATCGGCTCGCTGGGCATCGGCCTTCTGATGGTGCTTTTGACCATGCTCAAGTTCCGCACGGCGCTGCCCTATCTGCTCGTGCTCCATTTTGACACGGCCGCTTCCGGCCAGGTGCGGGCGCTCCTTTCCAAGCTCCCCGGACACAAGCTCAAGAGCCGCACCGTCCGCGGCAATTCCGTCGAAATGACCGTCGAGATGCGCCTGCGCGCCGAAGAGTCCGGCTTCGTGGACAAGTTCCTCATGATCGAGGGCGTGTACGACGCTTCCCTCATCAGCTATCAGGGCGACATCATTTCCTGATTTTCCGATGTTTGAAAAACGGCGCGAAGCGGAGGGAGCGCCGGGCGCGGGAAACGATGGCTTTTTTGCAGAAATTTTTTGAAAAAACCGGAATTTTCCGGAACGAAACCGCCCGCTGCTTCGTCTAAATGGGCGAAGAATTCCCTGCCGTTTCCTCCGTTAACAGAAAATTCAGAGTTTCTTCGTAGTCTGGTGATGGTTTTTGTGCAAAGATTTGCTATAATATCCATGACAAGAATCCCAAACCCGGAAAGGGTATGAATC
>JAEYFO010000002.1 GCA_023402915.1 Bacillota bacterium
TTGGCAAAGCCGCCATCGGGGGAAACAACGACCGTGTCTTCGTCCACCAGCCCCATGCGCTTGACGTATTCGCAAAGCAGCGGGCGGGCGTAAAGGTGATCGAGGGGATGCTTGAAGAAGCCCTGCACCTGCGGGCTGTGAAGGTCCATGGTCACAACGCGGTCCGCACCGGCCAGCTCGATGCACTCGGCGCACACGCGGGCGCGGATGGAAACGCGGGGTTCGTCCTTCTTGTCGCCCTTGGCGTAGCCGAAGAAGGGGATGATGGCCGTGACGGAGTTGGCGCTGGCGCGCTTGAAGGCGTCGAGCCAGAACAGCAGCTCGACCAGCTCGTTGTTGGGGTCGATGCCGATGGGCTGCACCAGATAGACGTCTTTGTTTCGGATCGGTTCGTTGACCCGCACGAAAATGTTGTTGTCCGAAAAACGGATGGTCTTGGAATCGCCAAGCGGAACGTCCAGATATTCGCACATTTTCTGCGCAAACTCCCGGCCCGTGGAACCGGCGTAGATGCTGATGATGCCGCTGCCTTCAGAACTCATGGAGCAAACCTCGCTTTTTGTCTATTCCGGCAAGCCGCAAAGGCTCTGCCTTTTGTTTATTGTAATACATCCTGTCACGGCGTACAAGAATCGTCAAAAAATGCGCATACTTTCGTTATCCGTCCAGCTTTTCGGCGGCCTTTTGCAAAAACCGCGCCGAAAACACTGCCGCCCGCCGATGCGTCCCCCGGCCGATGAGCCCTTTTTCGTCAAAGGCTTCCACCTCGAACGTAAAATTGTTCCCCTGATGCTCCGTGAGCGTCGCAGTCGCAACGACCGTCATCCCCACGGGCGTGGGCGAACTGTGCTCGATGCTCAGCGCCGTTCCCACAGTCGCCGCCCCCTCCGGCAGCCTGCCCGCAAGGGCGCTGCACGCGGCGTTTTCCATCAGCGCCGCCATGGCCGGGGTCGAAAACACCGGCAGCGCGCCGCTTCCCATGTGCTCCGCCGTGTCCTCCCGCGTCACGATGAGGCGGCTTTTTCCCGTCAAGCCCAAAACGATCTGATCCATGCGTTCTCCTTTCGCTGCTGTGCCGAACGTTTCACCGGTATCATATCACATTTCTTCCTTTCTGAAAAATCTGAAAATGCAAAAAGCGCGCCGGCCGCTTTTTTGGCTCTTGCGCTGTTTCAGCCTTCTTTCAAGATTTTTTCAGCATCGTTTTGTTGGAATTTTAAGTTTCTTTTAGGCTTTCAAAGAAACTGTAAACACCTGCCCGATCGCATTGACCCGGAAAAATCCGGCTGATACAATCGAGCCATGCAAAGCAGCTGGCCAGCGTTTGCCGCCTTCGTTTTTTGGAAGGCTTCGATCCGAAAAACTGCACCGGCGCAGGGGATCAAAACTCTGAAAAACGGCGATCTGTCCGCCGGAGCTTTTCCTCGCCCTTGCGTCGAAAGAAAGGATTCTGCAATGAAAAAGCTTCTTTGCATCGCGCTCGCGCTGGCGCTTGCCCTGAGCATCTGCTCCGCGTTCGCCTTCGTGCTCGGCCCGGGCAGCACCGTCACCGCCGGGACGAACAGCGCCCTGACCATCACGAAATTTTACGCCACCTATGACGTAACGAACCTGCTCTCCGGCGTGCGCCTTTACAGCGACATCGTCGACCGCACGAACGACGCCTTCGCCAAGAACGCGCTGATCCAGTTCGCCGTGGAATTTGAGGTGCTCAACGCCCTCGTTCCCGCCAACAACATCGACACCGCCAACCACAAGGACGCGGGCACGGCCACCATCACCTTCGCGTCCGACACGGTCGATCTTTCCGTCAACCAGTACGCCGGTCAGATGGCGCTGTACGCCGATGGCGGCTATGAGCTGGTCAACGCCGTGAGCGTCATCAACAACGCCGCTTCCCAGGGCGCGGTCTACGACAAGACCAACAAGACCCTGACCGTGAAGGTGGACTTCACCCAGGGCGGCACGGTGAGCGCCCCGAACGCCATTACGGTCAACGGCGCGAACGTGGCCGGCTTTGACGGCGAGGGCATCCAGCTCTCCGCTCCCTCTTCCTATAAGGATGCTTCTTCCGCCTATACGCTGATCTTCTCCGGCGTGACCACCGGCGACATCAACACGCAGGGCGCCGTCACCATGAAGACCGGCTACTCTGACACCAACTCCGTCTTTGGCGCCGTGACCGCCGCCAAGAGCAATACCGTCGCCGCCGCTTCCATCCCCAACGCCGTCATCCTCACCCGCAACGGCCGCTCCTATCTGATCGAAAAAGTGGCCGCCAAGTGGGATGTGACCACGGCGAACTACGCCGCCTCCTTCGCCAACCCCACCACCGCCATCGGCTACAAGGTGACGCTGGGCACCAGCGCCCCCTACGGCTCCGTCAACTACGGCTCTTTGGTGTATGACACGCCCATCGCCCAGTTCGACACGGAAGTCGTCACCTACAACATGCCGGGCAACGACGAGATCAACGGCATGGACGTCGAAGGCTACGGCGTTTCTCTGGGCCTGGTGGATCTGATGAGCACGGACGATGCGGGCGACGATCTGAAGGTATTCAAGACCGTCCTCAACGACGGCAGCACCGTTTACCTCCGTCAGGACGGCTCGAAAGCGTTCGCTACCTACGACGGCCTGCTCGCCGCCTTTGAAACGGCCATGGACGACCTGGGCTTCAGCACCGCTGTGGGATACACCTACAAACTGACCGACGCCAACTTCACCACCGCCGCTTCTTACGCCGAGGTGCGCTCCGCCACCTACAACAACGGCACGGTCGTTCCTGTCGAGCCCGAGGGCGACGATGACGACGCCGAAGTGGACGAGCCCACGGAGGAAGAGCCCGTCGATGAAGAGCCCATCGAGGACGAGGACGATCCCGGCATCGATGAAGAGCCCATCGACGACGAGGACTGGATCGACGATGAGGACGAAGCGCCCCGCACCGGCGATTTTGCCGCCAGCACCGCGCTGCTGCTGAGCCTGGCTGCCGCCGCTGCGGCCGCTGCGCTGGGCTTCGTGTTCAAAAAGGCGCGCGGCTGAGCCGTTCTCCTTTGAGCTTGAACCGCTCTCCCATCCGTTTTGAAACAGCAGAACCGGGATCCCGCTGGGGTTCCGGTTCTGTTCTGTTTTTGGGAAAATCCGGAACCGTTTCCAAACGAACAACCGGAAAGAAGCCGCCCTCCCCTTCGCGCCGCCCGCAGCTCCGCCCAGTCGCCCGGCGCGCTTTTTTTGACAGGAGCGCACGGTCTGCTTCCCTTCTTGTTTTCACCGCCGAAACCCAGCGCCCCGGCGGCTTTTTCTTCTGAAACCGGCAGAACCGGGAACTGCTCGTTTCGGGTTTGTTTTCGAAAGCCTTCCTTTGAAAAAAGCGCAGCAGCAACGCCCGCAAGCGCTGCCGGAAGCTGCGTTCGAAAAGAGCCGGAACAGACACCCGTAAACGCTGCCACCGCTGTGCGTTTGAGAAAGCGCACCAGCTGAGCGCTGCTGCCGCTCTGCGTTTGAAGCTTCCCTGCGCCTGCTTTTTCCCGCTTTCCTCCGTCTGAACGCTGCGTCCCCCGGCGTTTTTTCCTTTTCCGCCAGATAAATTTCCCCTTGAAACGACAAAACGGCCTCCCCGCAGTTGGCAGAGAAGCCGTTTTTTCTTTTTCAGGTCAACTATGCAGCCGGGCGTTTTCGTTCTTTTTTTCAAAACAGGCAAAAACCGCCGGAGCTGCCGTCGTTCTTCCCGCTCCAAACGGCGGCGCTGCGCCGGTTCCCAATCCATCCGCCGCCAGCGCGTTTTTTTATCATTTTACCATTTCACCGGTTTTTACCAATACCGTCCGCCGGTGACGCAGATGGTCTCGCTGCAAACGTAGCTGCCCAGATCGGACGCGAGGAACAGGATCGCTCCCGCGATCTCCTCCGGCCGGGCGAAGCGGCCCAGGGGAATGTCCCGGCGCTTTTTCTCCGCCGCCTCTTCGGGGAGCGCGTCGAAGAAGCTGCGCACCATTTCGCTCTCGGTCGTGCCGGGGGCAATGGCGTTGACCCGGATGCCGTGGGGAGCCAGCTGACGGCCCGCGTATTTCGTAAAGCCCACCACGCCCGCCTTGGCCGCGGCGTATTCGGCGGAGGTGCTGCCGCCCGTCACGCCCGCGATGGACGAGACGTTAATGATGGAGCCGCCGCCCTGCCTCTTCATGACCTCCGCCGCCAGCTTCGTCGTCAGAAACACCGGCCGCAAATTGACGTGGACCACCTCGTCCCACCGCTCCACGGTGCAGTTTTCGATGGTGTTGTAGCCGGAAATGCCCGCGTTGTTGACGAGGATGTCCAGCCGCCCCCAGCGCTCAACGGTGCTGTCCACGGCGCGCTTTGCAACGGTGGGGTCGGAAATATCGCCTTCGACGTAGTTGACCTGCGCGCCCAGCGCTTCCAGCTCCCGCTGCGCCGCTTCGCCGTCGCCCGCATAGGTGCGGCTCACGAGCGTAATGCCCAGGCAGCCCGCTTTGGCCAGCAGCACGGCCGCCGCCCGGCCAATGCCGCGGGAGCCGCCGGTGATGAGCGCAGTTTTTCCGCTAAGGTCGATCGAAAACATGATGTGTCCTCCTTTGGGGTCGGTTCGTTTTTGGGAAGGGCTTTGAACTTTTAGAAAACTGTTTCCGGAAAACCTTCTCGTGAAACTTTCTCGGAAACCTTTTGGAAAGATGACAAACTTTTCCCGGCGCTTTGGAAAACGCCAAAGGACGGGAAGAGAAATTCTCCCCGTCCGTGCGGAAATCCTGCTGCATTTTGGCGTTTTTTCGGCTTTGTTCCGCTTTTTGAAAACATTGCCGGAACGCTTTTGCTTATTCCTTTGAAAGATCCTCGCGGATGTCGGCCAGCTGATCGAACACCTTGACCATGTGCTCGCCGCCGATGAGGGCGCTGCGCTTGTCATAGATGGCCTGATAGAGCTTGGTGGCTTCGGGATCGGCGGGATACTCGTCCTTGATGGTGATCCAGCTCTTGATGGTCTTGTCGATATCCTCGATATCGCCCACGGCGTAGGCCGCAACGACCGCGTCCGCCATGACGGCGCCGCCGGAGTTGGCCACGGTATAGGCCTTCATGCCCAGCACGTCTGCCTTGATCTGGTTCCACAGCGGGCTCTTGCTGCCGCCCTCGGTGATGAGCAGGGTGTCGATCTTGTAGCCGCAGGAGCGGAAGTTGTCGAAATGATGCTTGTGGTCAAAGGCAACGCCTTCGAGGATGGAGCGCCACATGGTGCCGAAATCCGTGCCGGCCGTGACGTTGAGGAAGCCGCCGATGCCGTTGGGAGCCGCCTGGTCACCGCCCTGGAGATAGGGCATGAAGATGACGCCCTTGGAGCCGATGGGCTCCTTGATGGCCTTCTCCTGGAGCACGTCGTAGTAGCTGGAGTCGTCCTCGTGATCGCAGACATAGTCGCGGAACCAGCGCAGGGCAAGGCCGCCCGCCTTGGCCGTGGCCTGATAGAAATAGGTGTTG
>JAEYFO010000174.1 GCA_023402915.1 Bacillota bacterium
GTGGCGGGCATCCTTGCGGCGGTGGGCAACGGTTTGGTGGCCGGCCTTTGCGGCATGGAAAACGCGGCGGCAGCCATACGCGGCGCGGCGCCGCTGTTCCTGCTCTCCATGGCGGCGGCAGGCCTTCGGGGCTATTTCATCGGGCTGGGCCAGATGGGCGTGAGCGCGCTTTCGCTGGCCGTGATGGAAGGCGGAAAGCTGCTGTTTGCTCTGGCGCTCGCCCGATCCCATGCGGAGCAGGGGGCGGCTGCCGCGGCGCAGTGGGCAATGCTCGGCGTCTGCATCGGGGAGATCCTTTCGCTGCTGCTGTTGGCCGGGTTCTTCTTTTATAGCCGCGCCCGCACGTCCATTCGGCAGGGCGTGCAGCAAGGTCCCGTTCCGCCCATGAAGGAAACGGCAAAAGCCCTTTGGGCGCAGGGCGGCGTGCTGCTGCCGGCGCTGGCGCCGGTGGCGCTTTGGGCCATGCTGGACGGCCTTTGCATCCCCGGACGGATGAGCGGCCTTGGCTATACCCTTTCCCAGACGCGCACGGCTTACGCCATTTACAGCGGTATCTCCTATCCGATGATGTACTTCCCGGCGGTGCTGTGCGCGCTCCTTCCGGCGCTGTATTTTCCCCGCCTGCGCGCGGCGCGCGAGCAGAAGAACGGCCCGGAAGCGCGGGCGCTGACGGCGTTTTGCGTCAAGATCTGCATTTTGCTTTCCGTCGCGGCGGCGGTGTGCGTGCTGGTGCTGGCAAAGCCGCTCAGCGGCCTGCTCTTTGGCAGCGCGCTTTCGGAAACGGAGTGGGCGCTGGCCTCCTCCATGACGTCGCTCATGGCGGTGGGCGTGGTGTTCCTGAGCGTGGCGCTGTGCACGGCGGGCCTGCTGTGCGTGTGCGGAAAGCAGGTCATCGCGGCGGGCAACGGCGTGATCGTGCTGGTGCTCAAGCTCATTCTGGTCCTGACCATGACTTCGAACAAAAATCTCAACATCATGGGTGCGGCCTTTGGCACCGTGCTGTGCGCGGGTGTTCTGGCGGCGTGCAACTGCGTGCAGCTGCTGCGGCGGACGGGCGCGCGGCTGCCGCTTTGGGAAGCGCTGGCCGCACCGCTCATCGGCGGAGCCTGCATGGGCGCGGCGCTGTATTTTCTCCATTTTGGACTGCTGGCTCCCCCCATGGGCAATGGCGGCGCGCTGCTGGCGATCCTCATCGGCGCGGTGGTCTACGGGGCGTTCGTGGTGATGCTCAAAGCCTTCAATAAACGCGACTACAGCCTGATCCCCGGCGGCGAAAGCGTCTATGGAGCGCTGGAAAAGGCGGGACTGTATAAGTAAATTCAAAAAGAGCCGCAAAGGCTTCAAAGCCCGCTTTTTCCGGCGGGCTTTTTCTACGGAAGGATTTTTGAAATTGTTTGAAACTTTGAAAACCTGAAAAATTTGAAGAGTTTGAAGAGAAGGAAGAAAGCTGGAGAATGCGGCATTCTCCAAAGGAGGAAGCGAGATGAAACACCTGACGATCGCCGGCATCGGCGCGATGGAAGGGCATTTGACACGGGAAGCGGAGCGGACGTTTCGAAGCGGCGCAGCGGTGATCTTGCAGACGGAGCGGTGCTATCTTTCCGCGCTGCTGCAAGACTGGGGCGTGCCCTATGAAACGGCGGATGGCTGCTACGAGCAGGCGGAGGACTACGACGAGCTGAACGAGCGCGTTGCGGAGCTGGTGCTCTCGCGCGCGGCGGACGACGCGGTGTTTGCCGTGCCCGGCTGCGTCCGGGGGCAGGAGATGATCGCGGCGCTGCTTTTTGAGGCAAAGGAGCGGGAAATTTCCGTGACGATCCTGCCGGGCATTGGCTACGGCGAAGCGGCGCTTGCGGCGGCGGGCCTTTGTGAGGAGCAGGCGGCGCGCATCGTCAGCGCCACGGATGTGGAGGAGCTTTCCATCGACCCGGGCGTGCCGCTGGTCATTCAGGAGGTGGATCAGCCCATGATCGCCGCGGCAGTTAAGCTGGCGCTCATGGAATACTATCCGGACGAATGGGAGATCCTGCTCGCAGAGTTGGAGGAAACCGGCTACGAGCTCCGGCCGCTGCCGCTGTATGAGCTGGACCGCCAAAAGCCCGAAACGTTCCTGCACACCACCTGCCTGATCGTTCCGCCCGTGCCCTTTGAGCAGCTGAGCCGCCGGGGAGTGAAGGAGCTGGAGGAGCTTTTGACGATCCTGCGTGCGCCGGGCGGCTGTCCGTGGGACCGGGAGCAGACCATCCCCGATCTTCGAAAATCCGTCCTGGAGGAAGCCTATGAAGTGGCGGAAGCCATCGATCTGGACGACGACGAGAAGCTCTGCGAAGAGCTGGGCGACCTTTTGATGCAGGTGGTCATGCTTTCGTGCATCGCGTCCGAGCAGGGACGCTTCACGCTGCGGGACGTGACGAGCGGCATTTGCGCCAAGCTCATCTACCGGCATCCGCACGTGTTCGGCGACGCTGTGGCCAATGACAGCGCCGCGGTCCTTGCCAACTGGGAGCAGCTCAAAAAAGCCGAAAAGAAGCAGCAGACCCAGGGCGACGTGCTGCGCGCCGTGCCCAAGCCCCTGCCCGCCCTGACCCGCAGCGCCAAAATTCAGAAAAAAGCGGCGCAGGTGGGCTTTGACTGGTCGGAGCCTTTTTCCGCGCTGGACAAGGTGCGCGAAGAGACGGCGGAATTCGAGGCGGAGCTTCGGGGAACGGACGAAGCGCGGCGCGCCGAAGAGATGGGCGATCTGCTCTTTGCGGCGGTGAACGCGGCGCGGCTTTCGGGCATCGATCCGGAGCTGGCGCTCACCCGGGCGGCGGAAAAATTTACGGACCGGTTCTGCCAAATGGAAGAAGCGGCCCTTTCGCAGGGAAAAAAGCTCGAAGAAATGACGCTTGAGCAGATGGACGAGCTCTGGAACGCCGTCAAAACGCAGGAACCGAAGGGAAATTCTGCCGGAAAGCGCTAAAGTACTTGTGAAATACAGGAAAGACTGCTAAAATATTAAAGCAAAGCCGACAAGAGGCTGTTTCCGCCCGGCGGGCGCGGCGCTTTCGGTATCCGGAGCAGGCGAGCAGAGCAAAACCGCCGCCTGTCCGCAAACGATCAGAAAACCATTGATTTCTGTCAGGAGGAAATGAAATGAACAAGAATGAACTCATCGCCGCCGTAGCCGAGAAGAGCGCCCTTTCCAAGAAAGACGCCGAAAAGGCCGTAAACGCGTTCGTGGCTGCCGTGACCGATGCTCTGGCCGCTGGCGACAAGGTGCAGCTGGTGGGCTTTGGCACCTTCGAAGTGAAGGAGCGCGGCGCGCGCAAGGGTCACAACCCCCTCACCGGCGCCGAGATCGACATTCCCGCTTCCAAGGCTCCTGCGTTCAAGGCCGGCAAGGCGCTCAAGGACGCCCTCAACTAAGCGGCGCGTGGGTTTTCTCACAAAAGTCTTTTCGCAAAGACAAAGAAAAAGGCAGCGGTTCTTCCGCTGCCTTTTTTGTCGTCCGAAGAGCGCTTTTCGGCTCCGTCTCGACTTTATGGGCGATTCCCGCTATAATAAAAACAGAAGCGGCGAAACGGCGCGCTCTTTGGGGCCGCCGGGCGCGCGGCAGCGCCGAAAAACAGCCGGCTTTTGAGAAAGGAATTGTTACAATGCGTTTGGATAAATATCTCAAGGTGTCCCGCCTCATCAAGCGGCGCACTGTGGCGAACGAAGCCTGCGATCAGGGCAAGATCTCCATTGGCGGAAAAGTGGCTAAGGCCTCGGCCGACGTCAAGGTGGGCGATGTGATCGAGCTGACGCTCGGCGCGCGGACGTTGCGGGTGGAAGTGCTCTCCGTGGCGGAGCACGCCCTCAAGACGGACGCGGCGGAGATGTATCGCGTCCTCGGCCAATGAGCGGCGCGGGCACAGCTGGGGCGATCCTGCTCGCGGCGGGGCAGGCGCTTCGGATGGGGCGGAACAAAATGCTGCTGCCGCTGCTGGGTAAGACCGTGCTCGAACGCAGCTTTGAGGCGCTCAGCGCCTGCGGGGCGATCTCGTCGCTGGTGCTGGTGGCTTCAGCCGACACGATGGAGGCCTGCCGGGCGCTTGCAGAACGTTCAAAAAAGCCCTGTATCGTTGTTGAAGGCGGCGCGGAGCGGCAGGATTCCGTTTTGCGCGGCCTGCGGGCGCTTTCCGGTGCGGACATCGCCGTCATTCACGACGGGGCGCGCTGCCTTGCGACGGAAGAGGTGATCCTTCGCACCATCGAAAGCGCCCGCCGGTTTGGCAGCGGCGTGGCGGCGGTGCCGGCCAAGGATACCGTTAAGCGGGCAGACGGGCCGCGGGTGTTGGAAACCCTGCGGCGCAGCGAGCTTTCCCTCATGCAGACCCCGCAGACCTTCCGGTGCGACTGGATCCTTTCGGCTTATGAGCAGGCGGAGCGGACCGGCCTTCGGGGCACGGACGACGCTTCCCTTCTTGAAGCGATGGGCAGGCCGGTCTATCTTTCCGAGGGCAGCTACGAAAACCTCAAAATGACCACGGAGGACGACGTGATCGCGGCGCGCGCCATTTTGGCCCGGCGGGAGGGGAAAAGCCCTGTCCGCGTGGGGTTTGGCGAGGACGCGCACCGGCTCGTGGAGGGGCGAAAGCTCATTTTGGGCGGCGTGGAAATTCCGTGGGAAAAGGGGCTGCTGGGACATTCCGACGCGGACGTATTGACCCATGCGCTCATGGACGCGCTTCTCGGGGCGTTGGCGCTGGGCGACATCGGCGCGCTGTTTCCCGACAGCGACCCGGCCTATGCGGGCGCAGACAGCGTCGAACTGCTCAAAGAGGTGATGCGCCGCGTCGGGGAGGCGGGCTACGCGCTCGTCAACGCGGACTGTACCCTCATCGCGCAGGCGCCAAAGCTCGCCCCTTACCGCGAAACCATGCGGGAGCGGCTGGCCGAAGCGATGAACGCGCCGGTGAGCGCCGTCAGCGTCAAGGCGACGACCACGGAGCGCATGGGGTTTGAGGGGCGGCAGGAAGGGATTTCCGCCCGCTGCACCGTGCTGCTGGAGCTTTGCTGAATTTTACGAAAAACTCCCGGGACGAACGCGGCAGGCGTATCGCCGGAAAGGAGAGCCAATGGCAGGTTCATCGAGGAGAAAGAGAAGAGTGCGCCGCTATCGTGCGGGCCGGCGCAGAAGCATCATGAGCACGGCGGCAGGGCCGTGGGTGATGATCGGCGCATGTGCTGCGGGCGTTGTGGCCGTGGTTTTGCTGGTGGTGCTGGTGGGGATCCCCTATTTTAACGCCCCGGCGCAGGAGCCCGCGCCCACGGTTCTGGAAGAACAGCCCGCCGAGACCCCTGCGCCCCACCTGGTGCAGATCACGGAGCTGGGCGCGCTGCAAACAGAGCTGAGCCTGTCGCAGCGCTATGTTTCTTCTCCGTGGTTCTGTGGGGAGAAAATGGTCTTTTCTGCCGGAACGGACGAGGCGGGCAGCCCGAAGATGGCGGGGATCTACGTTTATAACAGCGCTGAAGGCGGCGCGCCGGAGCAGCTGAACATTTCGCTGGAAAACGACGACTTTTTCTCCCTGCGGATGAACGAAAAGTGGATCGTGTTCCTCGATGGGAAGCGGCAGGGCGGCGGCCTCATCAAGGCGTATGACCGCGAAAGCGGCAGGGTGTCGCTCATCAAGGAGTGCTTTGCGGCGCAGCCCGTGCTCAGCCTGATGGACGATCTTGTGGTCTGGACGGAGCGGACGGGGACCTATATGGACAAGCTCTACGCCTATGATCTGACGAGCGGCGAAGAGGTGACGCTGGCCACCTTTGAAAATAACCGCTACGGCCAAAGCGACCCTTCCGCCGCCAACGGCGAGATCATCTGGGCGGAAGCGGAAGGCGCGCAGCAGGAGGGCGAAGCGCCCAAGAGCGTCATCCGCGCCCTGCGCACGGACGGCAGCGGAGAGATCGCGTCCTTTTCCGCCGGGAGCTATGTCCACGACCCCGTGACGAACGGCCGGGATTGGGCCTGGATGGACAGCGACCACGGCGAAGGGGCGAAGCTCTACGTTTCGAAAAACCGCGGCGAGCCCTTTGTGCTGGCGGAAAACGTGCTGGCCTACGGCATTTCGGAAGAATTTGTCGTCTATCAGCAGGGCGATTCGATTTATGTGTATTTCTTTGCGGACGGATACGAGCAGATCATCACCCCGGCGCGGGAGCTGGTGCAGCTGGTGGGCGTTTCGGACGGCAAGGTGCTCTGGTACGAGACGGGAGTCAGCAGCCGCGACGTGCTCAAGTTCGCGCCGGTATCCTGAAAAAACGGAGGCAGCATGGCAAAAAAAACGACGTCGTTCGTGTGCGGCGAATGCGGCTACGAATCGAGCAAGTGGATGGGGAAATGCCCCGGCTGCGGCAGCTGGAACACGCTGGTGGAAGAAGTCCAGCTGCCCGACCGGCAGGCGGCCGTGCCCGGCGTTTTGCTGGAAAAGCCGCAGCGCATCAGCGAGATCAGGCCGGACAACGCCTTTCGGAACACCACGGGCATGGCGGAGCTGGACCGGGTGCTGGGCGGCGGTCTGGTGCGGGGCAGCGCGGTGCTGCTGGGCGGCGATCCGGGCATCGGAAAATCGACGCTGCTCTTGCAGGTGTGCGACGAGCTTTCCAACTCCATGCGGGTGCTGTATGCCTCGGGCGAAGAATCGGCCGCGCAGATCCGTCTGCGGGCGCAGCGGCTGGGCGTGACGGGAAACGAGCTGTTCGTCGTGGCGGAAAACGATCTGGACGTGATCCTGGCCCAGGCGGAAGCGGCCAAATGCGCCGTGCTGGTGGTGGACTCCATTCAGACGGTCTACCGAAAGGACGTGGCCAGCGCGCCCGGCTCCGTGACGCAGGTGCGCGAGGCGACGACGGCGCTGACCCGGCTGGCCAAGCAGGACGGCATTTCCGTCATCATCGTCGGCCACGTCACGAAAGAAGGAGCCATCGCAGGCCCGCGGGTGCTGGAGCATCTGGTGGATACGGTGCTTTATTTTGAGGGCGACCGCTACGAGAGCTTCCGCATCCTGCGGGCAGTCAAGAACCGTTTCGGCTCGACAAACGAGATCGGCGTGTTTGAAATGCGCGAGCAGGGCATGAAAGAGGTGTCCGACCCTTCGGCGCTGTTCCTTTCCGACCGGCACGCGCCCCTTCCGGGCTGCGCCGTGGCCTGCGTGATGGAGGGAAGCCGGCCCGTGCTGGCGGAGATCCAGGCGCTGGTGTGCCAAACGGCCTTCGGCACGCCCCGGCGGATGACGGCGGGCGTGGATCACAACCGCATGGCGCTGCTCATCGCCGTCCTTGAAAAGAAGCTGGGGCTGCGCATGGGCGATCAGGACGCCTACGTCAACATCGTCGGCGGGCTGAAGGTGGACGAGCGGGCGGCCGATCTGGCCGTGGCCGTGGCGCTGGCCGCCTCCCTTCGAAACGAGCCGGTGCGCCGGGGCACGGTGGTGCTGGGCGAGATCGGCCTCACGGGCGAGGTGCGTGCCGTGGCGAGCGCGGAAAAGCGCGTGGCGGAATGCGCCAAGATGGGCTTTGAGCGGGTCATTCTTCCCAGGGCGAGCCGAAAGGGGCTCAGTGCCGCCGGGCTGGAGCTCATCGGCGTCGATACGGTGGCCGAGGCGTTTGAAGCGGCGTTTTAACGGCTTGGAGCGCCGGAACGTATCCTTGAGACTGCCTTGCGTTGACTTTACACAGGGGCTGCGGTATCATAAAATCAGACGCAGAATTTTTTGAAAACTGTTCGGTAATTTTGAAATCAAAGGAGTGCGAAACACACAGCAGGACGCAGGAACGGGCGGCAGGTCTGCCTTTTGACGGGAAAGGAGCGAACCATGTTCCGGATCGGAGATCGGGTGGCGTATCCTCTGCACGGCGCAGGGCTGGTGCAGGCAATCGAGGAGCGGGAAGTGCTCGGCGTGACGGGCGCGTATTACGTGTTGCTCTTTGAGGAGGAGAACCTTCGGATGCTTATACCCGTTTCGCGGGCGCAGGAGGTTCGGCTTCGTCCCATCGCGTCCAAAGAGCAGGCGGAGCAAATTCTTTTCTTTCTCCGGGAGCGGTGCGGTCCGGAAGTGGAAACCACATGGAATCAACGCTATCGCGCCAATCTCGAAAAGCTCAAAACCGGCGAGCTTTTTGCCATGGCCGAAGTGGTGCGCAGCCTGAGCGCACGGGAAATGAAGCGGGGGCTCTCCATCGGTGAAATCCGAATGCTTCAGAGCGCCCGAAAGCACCTTGCCGGCGAACTGAGCCTTGCAAAGGGCGTGCAGCGCAGCCTGATGGAAGAGCGGCTCGAAGAGATCCTCCGGCGCGGCGAGCTTTGCGAAAACGAGGCGTAGCGCCGCGGCAAAGAACGCGGCTTTTCAAAAAATGTGTGCGCTGACGGAGCAATTTAATTTCCCGAAAAAGGCGGAGGGGATCGATCGGAAGCCGCCGTGGAAACGTCGGAAAGTATTTGCTGGAAACCGCCGATGGATTGGCTGCGGCATTTGCACGGAATTGTTGGAAAAATCCCGATAAAATTTCCGGAAACCCCAGCGGGGCATCAATCGAAAGCCGGCCGGGAAAAAGTGGAAGGTATTTGCTGGAAGCCGCCGATTCTTTGGATCATGAACATCATCTTTCTTTTGAAAGCAGTTCAAAATTTTTCTGAATCTAAAATATATCGAATAAAAAGGGGGCGAAAAACGACGCAAAATTATCTTTAATATTGCACGTTCAGGAATAAACAAAAAGGAGGTATGACTTTGGAATCTGGAAAAAACAAACAGATCGGACGGGCGCTGCTGCGGTTTTTGATCGCGTTGCTGGGCGCGGGTCTGGGCGTGGGTCTGCTGGCCGGTATCGACGGGCTGCTTCGCCTGGTGGGTCTGGTCAATCTTTCGCTGCTTCTTCCTTCGGTTCAGCTGGTGATCTACATTGTCGCGGCAGTGGCGTTCGGCATTCTTTTTTATTTTCTTTCTCCCGCTATCATTCGATTTTTTCAAAAAGCCGTCAGCCATCTGGAAAAGACATTGTTTGACATCCCGATGATGGAGCTGCTCAGCGCCACGGGCGGGCTGATCATCGGCCTGCTGATCGCGTTTCTGCTCTCCCGTCTGGTGGAAATGATCCCCATACCGCCGGTTTCGGTGAGCATTTCGGTCATTCTTTACCTGACGCTGGCCTATCTGGGCTGGACGGTGGGGCGAAAGCGCCGCGGCGAGCTGCGGCTGCCCGACCTGCCCTCACCCCGAAAGAGCGCCCGCGCCGAGCGGCAGTCCCGCGCGGAACGGAAAAACGGCGCGCGTCCGAAGGTGCTGGACACCAGCGTCATCATCGACGGCCGCATTTTCGATATTTGCAAGACCGGCATTGTCGAGGGCACGCTGATCATTCCGAATTTCGTGCTTCAGGAGCTGCGCCATGTGGCCGACTCCGCCGATTCCCTCAAGCGCAACCGCGGCCGCAGGGGGCTGGATATTCTGAGCAAAATTCAAAAAGAGCTGGATGTTCCCGTCCGGGTGGAAGAGCGCGATTACGACGACATTGCCGAGGTGGACGCAAAGCTCCTCAAGCTGGCGGACGATCTGGGCGGCGTCGTGGTGACGAACGACTACAACCTCAACAA
>JAEYFO010000183.1 GCA_023402915.1 Bacillota bacterium
CAAGAGTCCATCCTGAAAATTTATCGCAGCCTTCCCGCTTTCAAGGGCGAATGCTCCTTTGGGGCGTGGGCGTACCGCATCACGGTCAACACCTGCCTGGACGAGCTGCGCCGCCGCAAAAAGCGGCAGCTGATCTCCCTTGACGCCGTGCAGGAAGAGGGCGGCTTTGAGCCGGAGGATGGGACAGGCACGCCGGAAGAGCTGGCGCAGCGCAGGGAGCTGGCCGCCGAGATCGAGCGGGCCATTGCGTCGCTCGAGCCGGAATACCGCGTCGCCGTGACGCTGCGGGACGTGGAGGGGCTGTCCTATCAGGAGATCGCAGAGGCGACGGGCACGTCTCTCGGCACGGTAAAATCCCGCATCAGCCGGGCGCGGATGCAGCTTCAGAAAAAGCTCGCGCGCTACCTGTAACGCACCCCGTTTCTCCAAAAATTTTTCGAGAAGTTTTTCAAAAAATCTCGCAAAAAAGTCTTTCAAAAAAGCCTTTTACTCAACATGAAAACCTTCCAAAACGCAATCACGCGCAGGCTGCTTTCTCAAACGGCCTGCGCGTTTTTTTTGTTTTTCTTTTTGTTTTTGAACCGCTCCGCTCTGCGCCGTGCTTTGCCGCGTCGGCAGATCGTTTTCGTCAAGAGCCTTGCCCTCTCATTTTCAGACCGGCGCAGGCTTTGCTTTGCGGCTTCCCGCCTTCATTTTTTGAGAAACCGAGCGTCCGCTTCCGGAGTTTCTTCCGAAACAAACCGTTCCGCCCGCACGGAAAGCCCGTATTTTTCCCGCAGCGCCAGGATTTTCTGCATCAGCTCCGATCCATGGCAGCGGTCGAGCGCCTCCTGGGTTTCCCGGCTGTCGATCAGCAAAACGGTTTCCTCCTCCTCCGGCGGATAAAAATACTCGTAGCGAAAGTACCCCTTTCTTTGCGAATGGCGGCCGCCGTCCCGCTTGAGAGCATTTTTTCCGCAAGCCTGCGCGCCGCTCTATTTTTGCCGGAATCGTACAAATTGACCGTTATCCTGCACGTTTTCCCTCAAAAATTCCGTTTTTCCTCCTCCAAACTCAGCCGTGCAGCTCTCTTTTGTTTTCCTCGCCGCGGCCAAAAGCCAGAAGTCCCGCAAGGCTGCTGTCCACCATGTCCTGCGCCGCCTCTTCCGTATAGAAGGCGTAATGCTGCGTGAGGATGACGTTGGGGAACTGCTTGAGATACAGCAGCGTCCGCTTGTCGAGGATGGTCGTTCCCACCCGGACGTGGCACACGCCCTCCTCTTCTTCCAGGGTGTCGATGCCCGCGCCGCCGATTTTTCCGCTTTCCAGCGCGCTGATGAGGTCTTCAGAATCGACCAGCGCGCCGCGGGCGGTGTTGATAAGCAGCACGCCGTCCTTCATCTTCTCCATGGCGCTTTTGTCGATCATATGATAATTCTGCTCCGTCAGCGGCAGGTGCAGCGTGATGATGTCGCTTTCGCGGTAAATGGTCTCAAGATCCACATACTGCGCCATGCCTTTGACCGCCGGATTTTCCGAGCGGCTGTGGCAGAGGATCCGGCAGCCAAAGCCGCTGAGGTTCCGGATCACGGCGCAGCCGATCTTGCCCGTGCCGACGACGCCGACGGTGAGGCTGCGCATCTCCCGGCCTTGCAGATCGTCCAGCGAAAAGTCGTTCACCAGCGCCCGGATGACCGAAACCTTGGCCTTTCGAAGGAGCATGAGCATCAGCATTACGGCAAAATCCGCCACGTTATAGGGCGAATAGCTGGCGTTGCACGCCCGAAAGCCCAGCGCCTTCGCCGCCGCCATGTCAATGTGGTCATAGCCGATGGTGCGGGTGGAGAGAAACTGCACGCCCTGCGCCCGCAGCGCTTCCAAAACGGGGCGGGTCATTTTGCTGTAGCCAAGAAAGCTCACGCCCTGCGCGCCCGCAGCCAGCGCCGCCGTTTCTTCCGTCAGGCGCTCCGGGCGGCAGACGAGCGAAAGTCCCTCCGCCCCCTGCCAGCGCGAAAATGCCCTCTGTTCGTAGTCCGCCGTGTCAAATGCAACGATCTTCATGGTTCCTCCGGAAAAAATTGGGATATTCTAAAAATATTTCTCAGTACATAAAAAACAGCTCTGGATATTGCAGCCAAAGCCGTTTTTCCTTGCGCAAAAACAAACCCCTTCTATTTTGCGCTTGCCTCTTCGAACGATTCCCCGTTCGCTTCTTCAGGGGCAGCAACGGAAACAGAATGATTTGCGTACGTTGCCCAATCCGGCGCATAATCGCAATTTGCCTGATTTCCCCAAAGCGTCCATCCCTGTCTTACGCCGCGGGCAAACAGCTCCAAATACGGTCCGGGGCTGCACGCTTCAATGATGGGAAAAATTTCATCCGGCTTTCTGGAATGCTCCCTTTTCATCGTGCGCAGCAGATTTACCTGACTGCGCGCAGGCGCAAGCGTGCGATTGCTTTTCCCACGAATACCAAAAAGCAGCAATTCGGTCACATTTCGAAAATAAAAGCCAACGCCTCTTCCGTCCGGCTCACCGTCTTTTCTCACCTTTTCCCAGACGATGTTTGCCTTGTACTCAAATCCCCACGCCTTCATCACTTCAAGTCCCTCCGGCAGAAGTGCATTGGGAACCCACAAGTACAGATGGGATTTTTCCTCCGCCACATCGCACACCGGAAGCGCTTTGATTTCTTCCAGCTTCATTGTGGAATAACGGTTCAGCCTTTTGTGTTCCGGAGCCATTTTCCCCGTCCGATTTTGAAATTGCCACGGCGGATCTGCCACAATCGTTTTGAACTTCTGCCCTGCGCAAAACGAGAGCAAATCCTGCGCTGTTTTTTCTGTTTGCATTTCTTCGTGCAGCAAATTTATTCCTCCGTTTGATCGACGCAAGCCGTTGTGATTCCCACCGCAAGAATCGGGCATCCGCCATGCCTTCTGGAATTCAAGCGCGGGAGCAATTTTCCCATCCACGTAGTGCTTGCCCCATACTTGGCCAGAACGCCCCATTTTCTAAAAAGATGATTCAGCTCTCCGCTGCGGGTTACGATAATTCCCACGCTGATAATATCACAGTCATAATACGTCCGCATCGCAAAAAGATCACGATCAAAGGTCTGATCCTTGCTGTTCCATTCCATATCCAGCGCGACACGTCCTTTTACATAGTCAATATTGTGTCCGTCAATGTAGTTCCCTATAATTTTTTCTGAAGTATGCGTATCAGCAAAGACCCCTTTTCGCGTTCCCCGCCGCGGATAAAACTTAATGAGAAGATCTCCTGAAATTCGAATTTCTTCCCATCCAAGCGGCTCCAACACTGCGGAAAACTTCGGCGGAATCGGAGACTCATTGCCTCCCGCTTTCATAATATCTTCTTTCGTGATCGACAAATTGCGCAAAGCAGACAGTATCTCTTCATACTCAACCGGAAAGGATTGAGAAAGGATTTCCGCCGCATGGTTGTAATTATAAATTTCATATCTGGAGAGAATATCCTGCGGAATCCACTTTTCCAACTGGCACACTTCCATCACCTCAAAATCAGTATACCATAAATTTCACAGAATCTTCAAAGGAGAAAACCCATAACCCTGTCCTCAAGACAGAAAAAACCACACAGCCTTTTGAACTGTGTGGTTTTGGCAGCGGAAGCTGGATTCGAACCAACGCAATACGAGTCAGAGTCGTAGGTGCTACCGTTACACTATTCCGCTTCATCTGTGCGAAGATATTGTAGCATATCTTCTGAAAAATTGCAATCCCGAATTGCCGTTCGCCCGGAATGAACACCCGCCTCTCGGCAGGGTGGGTCCTCTGTGGAACCGCTCAGCCTTCCCCTTGCAGCGGCCTTTCGGCATGGAGGGCATGACATCACGGCTGCAACCGTCGAGTCCCTTTTCGGTTCTGTGGGTTCCACCCCAAAGGCGTCACGCACAACTCAGGACTGAATTGGTGGGGTTAAATGGGCTCGAACCATCGACCTCTACGATGTCAACGTAGCGCTCTGACCAACTGAGCTATAACCCCAAGTCCTTGCGTCCCCGCCGGCGTCTTTCGCTCCTCACGGGCACATTGATTATTATACACGTTCCGGCGAAGTTTGCAAGTGTTTTTTTGAATTTCTTTTGGATTATTTTTATGCCGCCCCTTCCCCGGCTATGATATAATACCCACATCGACTGAAATTGGCCGTTTTCCGGGGTCTCCCGTGCCGGCCGGAAACGGAGCTGTTTGTCTCATGGCCCTCGATCTTCTCATTCCCAAGCTGGCGCTGCTGCAATATCTCGAATCCACCCGCTTCGAGCTGACCGGCGAGCAGCTTTCCCGCGTATTTTTGGAAAACAACTGGTCGGAATATTTTATTTTGCAGCAGGCGCTCGGCGAGCTGGAGGAGTCCGGCATGATCGGCTGCACCCACCGGCCGCAGGGCGATTGCTTTCATATCGTCCCGACGGGCCGGGAAACGCTCCGCCAATTCCAGAGCCGCCTGCCCGATTCCCTGCGCCAGCAGATCGAGACCTACGCCCGCCAGAGCCGCATCCGCATTCAAAACGAATTGCAGAACACCGCCTCCTGCCAGAAAACCGGCCCGGGCGATTACGAAGTGGAGTGCCGCATCATCGAGGACGGCCGGGTGCTTTTGAAGCTCGATCTCAACGTCGCTTCCGCCGAGCTGGCCGCCTCGCTGGCCAACCGCTGGACGGAAAACGCGCCGGGCGTGTTCACCGCCCTTTGGGACGCGCTCACCAAAGACAGCGAAGGCTGCTAACAGCCCCCTCCTCTTCGAGCGCCAGCCCCCGCGGCGCTTTTCCCACGGGGATCCGGGAGAGCAGCCTGCCCGCGCCGTCAAACACCCGCACGGCGTTTTCGAGCATACAGCTGACAAAGATCTTCTCTCCCCGTCCCGCGGCGCAAAGATCGTCCGGCATCCGTCCTGCCGCCGCGTGCCAGAGCACTTCCATCCGCTCCCAGTCAAAAAGTGTCAGGCTGTCGTCCCACACATGGGCTGCGACGGCCTTTTTCTGTCCTTTCAGGCAAACGATCCTGCTGGCCGGGAATGCGCATCCCCGAAGGAGCACCGGCGCTTCCCGCCGCGAAAAACGCCAAAGCTTTCCGCTTCCGTCCGGCTGCAAATAGCCCGCGAGCCAGCCGCCCGAAAGCCCGCCCGTCCCCGCCACACAAAGGGGCATTCCCTCCCGTTCAAACTGCCAGAGCGGTCCGGCCGTTTTTCCGTCCCAGAAAGTGATCCGCCCCGCGAACAGCTCGGCCACCGCCGCCACACCGCCCGTTCCCGCCACGTCGATGGGAAACGGGCCCGTCTGGACGCAGGAAAGGGGCCGCAGCGGCTTTTTTCGAAGGAACCACAGGCTGTTGGACTCCGCGCAGCACAGGATGACCCCGCCAAACGCCCGGCAAAGCCCTGCCGGACCGGCTCCCGTGCTCACCAGCTCGCAGCACTCTTTTTTCCGGCCAAAAAGCCGCCCTGCCGTGGCGGAAAGCGCGTCCGAATGAAACAGCCCCTCCGGCAAAAGAAGGAGCCTGCGCGGGCCATTTGCGCCCGGCGGCAGCGACAGCCGCTCCACTTCCCGCATCTGCGCGCAATCCACCACGGAAATCGTGTTTTCTCCGCTGTTCGCCACATAAAGCTTCGCCCCCACGC
>JAEYFO010000289.1 GCA_023402915.1 Bacillota bacterium
GCCAGATCGTCGGCTCGCAGGCCGTTTTGAACGTGGTGTCCGGCGGACGCTACAAGATGTTCACCAAGGAATCCAAGGGTCTGTTGCGCGGCGAATATGGCACGCTGCCCGCGCCGGTCAACGAAGAAGTGCGGAAAATGGCCATCGGCGACGCGCCGGTCATCACCTGCCGCCCGGCCGACCTTCTCGAGCCGGAACTGGAAGCTTACACAAAAGAGGTCAAGGAGAAGGGCTTCTACACCCAGGAGGAGGACGTATTGTCCTATGCGCTCTTCCCGCAGGTGGCCACGAAGTTCTTTGAAGCGCGCAGGGCCGCTGCCGAGCCCAAGGCCGAAACGCCCGAAAAGCCTGATGACGGCGTGCGCTATCTTTACGTGGAGGATCTGACGGTCAGGTAAGGAAAATCAAACGGAAAGAGGGGAGGGAACTCTCCTCTTTTTTGTGGTTTTCTTGCGGCTGTTTTGCGGCGCAGCGCAAGAAATCCTGCGAAAGCGATGCAATATGAAGTTTTCCATATTGCATGACGGGCAGATATTTGCTAAAGTATAGGCATAACGTGCAACTCAGGAGGAGACTATGCGCATTCTGATTACAAATGACGACGGGGTCGCGGCCCCGGGAATAAAGGCTCTGGCCAAGCGGCTGAGCGAAGAACACGAGGTGGTCGTTGTGGCGCCCGCGGTGGAACAGAGCGGAAAGGGCTTTGGCGTCACCTTTCTTTCTCCGCTTTTCGTGCGGCCCTATACGATAGAGGGCGTGGACGTTCCGGCCTATGCGGTGGAGGGAACGCCTGCGGACTGCGCCAAGATCGGCATGGAAGAGCTGGCCGGATTTCTTCCGGACATGGTGGTTTCCGGCATCAACAGCGGCTCGAATCTGGGGATGGACACCTTCCCGTCGGGTACGGTCAATGCAGCCATCGCCGCCATTCACCGGGGAATTCCGGCTATTGCCTCGTCCCTTTGCGGCAAGACTGAGGCCTATTTTGAAGGCGTGGCCGAAATGACGGCGCAACTGGTGCGCTATGCGGAGAAATATCCCGCGCCGAAAAACGTTCTTCTGAGTCTCAACGCCCCCGATATCCCCACGGAGCAGATCAAAGGCATTCGCCTTGCCCCCCTTGCGCCGGTGGGCTACAGCTGCACCTACGACCGCCGCACGAACCCCGAGGGCGACAGGACGTATTACTGGACCATCGCGCACTTCCATTGGCGCAATCACAGCGATACGCCCCATACGGACGGCGAATGGATCACGGACGGATACGCCACGGTAACGCCTATCTGCGTGGACACCACGGCATACGACTATATGGAACAGATGCGCAAGCACCCGTTTTTCCAGGAGGAGCATCATGGAAAACAGCAATGATCTGCTGCAAAATATCAACGTAGCTTATAAAAGCATGAGCAAGGGGCAAAAGCAGATCGCTCAGTATATTCTGGACAATTATGATAAAGCGGCGTTTATTACTGCTTCCAAAATGGGAAAAGTGGTAGGAGTGAGCGAATCGACCGTCGTGCGCTTTGCTTATGCGCTGGGCTATGACGGCTATCCTGCCTTGCAGCGCTCCCTGCAGGAGCTGATTCGAAACAAGCTCACCAGCGTGCAGCGCATTCAGCTCACCGGCGACATCCGCGAGGGCGACGTTTTGAAAACCGTCCTCAAGGCCGATATGCACAACATCCGCGCCACCATCGAAAACGTGGATGAAGGCGCGTTTGCCCGGGTGGTCGAGGGGATGCTTCAGGCGCGGACGGTTTATGTTCTGGGCCAGCGCAGCTCCACGCCCCTGGCGGAGTTTTTCGGCTATTATCTGAATTTTGTGCTGGATCACGTGGTGGTCGTCACCGCCGGGACGGCCGATATTTTCGAGCAGATGATCCGCATTGGCGAAGAGGATCTGTGCCTTGGCATCAGCTTCCCGCGCTACTCGAGCCGCACGGTCGAGGGCATGAAATACGCCAAGGGCAAGGGCGCAAGGGTCGTGGCATTGACGGACGGCATGCTTTCGCCTTTGGCCGAATGCGCAGAGGAAGTGCTCGTGGCCCGCAGCGATATGGCGTCCTTTGCCGACTCGCTCGTCGCGCCGCTGAGCCTGATCAACGCCGTGATCGTGGCGCTGAGTATGCGCAAAAAAGACGAGGTATCCCGCCGGTTCAGTCAGCTTGAATCCATTTGGGACAAGCAGCGGGTCTATATCGGCAAGGACAACCGCTGAGGGGAGGGAAGCAATGCGCCTGATTATCGTTCGCCATGGCGAAACGGAATGGAACCGCCAGCGGCGTACGCAAGGCGTGACGGATATCGATCTGACGGCGCGGGGACTCCGGCAGGCTCGTCGGCTGGGCTACCGGCTCCGGAGTATGCCCGTCAAGTGCGTTTTCGCCAGCCCGCTCAAGCGGGCCTTTGACACGGCGAAGGCCATTGCCGATCCGTCGCGGCTTCCTGTTTTTGCAGACGACGACCTCAAGGAGATCCGCTTCGGCGATTGGGAAGGGCTCACGTTCGATGAGATCGGGTGCAGCTACCCCGACGAATTGCGCGTCTGGAACGAAAACCCGCCCCTTTGCACCCCGCCGGGCGATTCGGAGACCATCGCGCAGGTGGCCGCCCGGGTGGAGCGCTTTCTTGCGCGGATCCGCAGGGAATATCCCGACGGCACGGTCGTGGCCGTGAGCCATACGGTTCCCTGTAAGCTCATGGTCGCGCTTTCCATCGGCCTGCCGCTTCAGAATCTCCATTCCCTTCGGATCGACAACGTTTCCATGTCGATGATCGATTTTTATGACGACAAGGCTGTGCTCCGCCTGTTCAACGATACGACGCATCTGATGGAGGGCGTGATATGGCCAAAACGATCGTAGTGGGGGGCGGCCCGGCAGGGATGCTGGCCGCAGCCGCCGCAGCAGCGCAGGGTCACGAGACCGTTCTGCTGGAAAAAAACGAAAAACTCGGGAAAAAGCTCTTCATCACCGGCAAGGGTCGCTGCAATCTGACCAACGGCGCGGACATCGAAGAGTTTTTCAAAAACATTCCCCGCAATCCGAAATTTCTTTACAGCGCGCTCTACGGCTTCACGAACGAGGATCTGATGAAGCTGGTCGAAAGCATGGGCGTGCCGCTGAAAACGGAGCGGGGAAA
>JAEYFO010000056.1 GCA_023402915.1 Bacillota bacterium
TCCACAAAGACCTGCTCGTCTGTGTAAAACGTCGGATACATGGACGAGCCTTCCACCCGCGTCAGCTGTAAAAGGAAGCACCGGACGCCCAGCGCCAGCAGCAGCGCCATCACCAGCCACAGCACGGTTTCCCGGTTGTAGGCTTTTGTATAGGCCCGCTCCTTTTCGTGGTATTTTTCCGCCGCGCGGCACATGGAACGGCGCAGCGCCTGATCTTCACGCATGGGCTTCCTCCTCCGCTTCCGCGGTTTGGGCAGAGCTTACGAGCTTTGCCGAGCGCTTGACAAAATCCGCCCGGGACAGCATGACGATCCGGCCGCAGCCGAGGCATTTGATCTTCACGTCCGCGCCGGTGCGGATGATCTTCCAGCGGTCGCTGCCGCAGGGATGCGGCTTTTTCATCTGGACGACATCGCCCAAATCAAACTGTTCCACCATCGTTGTTTTTCCCTCCCTGAAAGGGGATGTATTTTTTCCATTTTCCGTGGGAAGCGCCCTTGGCCGTTTCGGCGGATGCGGACGCTTTTTCGTGCTTTTTCGGGTGCGGACGCGCGGCGATCCACTCTTCGATGTGCCGCTTCTGTTCGTCCGGGTCGGGCTGCTGCTGCGCGTCGCCGTTGAAGAGCACCGTCTTGGAATAGGGGATCTCGATGCCCAGCTCGTCAAAGGCTTCCTTGATGCGCTGGCGCATCTGCCGCTCGAGGGACCATTGCTTTGTGGGGTGCGCCGGGCAGGCCACGCGAATGAGGATCGCGCTGTCGCCAAATTCCTGCACGCCCAGCACTTCCGGCGTTCCGCTGGCCGCCTCCGGCATTTCTGCCGCCGTGCGCTCCGCCACTTCCAGAATGACCCGGGACACCTGCCGCAGGTCGGCTTCATAGGCCACGGGCACGTCCACCACGGCTTTCCAGCTGCCGCGGGTGCAGTTGACCACCTGATTGATGGTGCCGTTGGGCACGATGATCTGTTGGCCGAGGTTGTTTCGAAGGTAGGTCACGCGCATGGCGATGGCCTCGACCACGCCTTCGACCTGACCGGCGTCCGTGTTGAGCTTGATGTAGTCTCCCACGGCGTATTGGTTTTCAAACACCATGAAGAAACCGGAAATCACGTCCTTGACCAGGTTCTGCGCGCCAAAGCCGATGGCCAGACTGCCCACGCCGGCGCCGGCCAGCGCGGCCTGACTGCTCACGCCGAGGAGCATCAGGATCGCCATGATGGCGAAAAAGTATACGACGTAGCGGGACGCGGAGCGGGTGAGCGTCATGACGCTCTTGGTGCGCCGGTACTGGTCGGTGGTCATGGTCGATTCGAGCTTGGGGTCGCTGAGCACTTTTCCGGTTCGTTTGGAAATGAGCTTGACCAGGAAGCGGGCCAGCAGCCACACCAGCACGCAGCCGAGCAGGTGGACGACGATCTGGGGCAGCGCGTTCCAGAATTTTTGAACCAGATCCCAGAGATACTGGCTCAGCCCTTCCAAAAAGGAAAGGGTGGACGTGACGGTCTCTTCCACGGACGAAAGCGCCGCAGAGGGCGCGGGCGTTGGGGTGGGCACGGGGGAAAGACTCCTTTCCGGCGCAGGACGGCGCGGCTCAGGCGAGCAGAAACCGCCGGGAAGAACGCGCCTGCACATTGTCAAAAAGCGGCGAGCAGACGGGGCAGCTCGCCGCAGAAACGATCAAGTTGTTTTGGCCGGATGCACGGCCCTGCCGGAACCGGCCGGAAGGTGGCTTACAGCGCGGCGGGCGCGCCGGAGGAGGCCTCTTCCTCCGCCGGGTGCATCCCGTAGGCGAAGAAATCGAGCGCGTATTCCAGGAAGCGCTGGGGCTTTTCCTCGTGGAGGATGTGGCCGCAGTTGCGGATGAGGGCGAATTCCACCTTTTGAAGGGCGATGTGGAAGATCTCAGCGATGGAGACCTCGTGCCAGCGGTCGTCCACGCCCCAAATGATGAGCACTTCGCTCTGCACGTCGCGCAGGGCGGCGATCACGTCGTCCTCGTTGAACGCGCGAAGGGCCGTGCGAAGGGCCGTGCGGGAATCCTTGTCCGCCAGCGGAATGTAGTATTCGCGCACCATTTCGTTTGTGATGAGCGTTTGATCGAAAAATGCGTCGGTCAGCAGCTCGGCCACAGTCTTTTCGCTCAGCGTGGCGGCGGTGAACCAGCCGGTGAGCGAGCTGTCGAGCGAACGGATGGCATAGGGCATGGTGGGCGTCAGTCCGCCGGGAGAGATGAGCACCATGCGCCCGATGCGATCGGCATAGCGTTCCGCCATGTCCAGCGCAAAGAGCGCGCCCATGGAGAACGCGCACACGTGGGCTTTTTCCACATTCAGCGCGTCCAGCACGCCGATGAGCCGGTCGGACGTGGTGTGCAGCGTGTAATCCGGGTCGGCCAGGAGCTTGTCGGAGTACCCATGACCCGGAACGTCCACCGCGATCACACGGTAGGACGCGGCGAAGCGGCCGATCACCTTGTGCCAGGTATACAGAGATTGCCCCAGCGTGTGGATCAGCAGAAGCGGTTCGCCTTCGCCCTGCTCGTAATAGTGGACGCGAACGTCGCCCACCTGCACAAATCCGCCCATGTGGTCGGAGTTGAGGAAATGCTTTTCCTTCTGGATGATTTCTGGTGTCACCTTATGGCCTCCTAATCAAATGCCGCCTGCGCCCTGCAACGCCGAAAAGACCGAGAGCGCCTGCGGTTCCCCTCCGGGCCGATGGGATGGCGTGCGCCGCCCGGAGCCGGATGAGGTCTGTTTTGAAGAATCTACCTTATCATACCGTATGTGGTGAATTTTTGCAAGTATTGCCGGTTGAGGGAGCGTCAACCAGTGGGAGCGGGCGGGGAAACGGGAAAAAGTGGGGAGAGAAAAAACTTTGAAAAGGAAGGAAAGATAGCGTTCCCTCTTATTTAAAATATTGAAGCAATGGAAGAAAAGCATTGAAAAAACTGGCGCAGGCAAAGAAGAAGCGTTTAGACAGCAAAAGTCTGATGCCGCGGGAAAGCGGCGCTTTTGAAAAATTGGAAAAAGCGGGTCGGCCTGGCAAAACAATTGGAAAAACGGCTTGAAAAAAAGCTGCGTGCCGGCTCTCCCGTACATTCCCTTCAAAT
>JAEYFO010000084.1 GCA_023402915.1 Bacillota bacterium
GCCAAGAGGACAGTTGACCGGCAATTCTTCGTCAAAAAGACGACACAGGTTGCCCTTTTTGAAAAAGGATGGAATACTGTCAATGAATCGAGGACGCAACTTTTCCACGCTGCGTTTTTGTCTTTTCTGTTTTCCTTTGTTCCCAAATGTTTTCCAAAAAGGTGGTGAGAAAATGTCCATTTTAGACGCCATCACGACCGCGGAGGAGCAGGCCGCCCAGCTCAAGCGCCAGGCGGCGGCAGACGCCCGCGAACTGGTGATGAACGCCGAACAGGAAGCCCGTTCCGCCGCGGCAAAAACGGTCGAGACCGCCCGCGAGCAGGCCAAGGCCGCCCTTGCGGCAGCCGAAGCCGAAGCGGACGAAGCGGCGCGCGCCAAGCTCAGCGAGCAGGCGGCGCAGGACGCTGCGGCCGCCGGAGCTGCCCGGGAGAATCTCCCGAAGGCGGCGCGTTATATCGTCGAAAGGATTGAAAAACGATGATCGTTCCCATGAAAAAAGTGACGCTGTATGCGCTCAAGCAGGATCGAGAAGCCCTGCTCGAGTCTTTGCAGCGCAGCGGGGAGCTGATGGTCGTCGCCACGGAGGATTCCGTCCCCCAGCCGGGCAGTGCCGAGGCAAGGCAGGCGCTCGAACGGACGGAACAGTCGCTTGCCTTCCTCGACCGGTGCGCCGGGAAAAAGGGCATGTTCGCCCCGCGCCCGGAAGTGTCCGGCGAGGCGCTTTTTGCCGCAGACCCCAAGGCGCAGCAGCTTCAAAAAGAAGCCGAGGCCCTCGAGGAGGACACGGCCGCGCTTTCGGCGCAGCTGGCGTCGCTGGGCGGGCAGATCGAAGCGCTCTCTCCCTGGCTTCCTCTTGACACCCCCGTCGAACAGCTCAGGGATACCCGCTGCGCGGCGGTCCACACGGGCTTCGTGCCCCTGAACGTGCGCGCGGCTGTGGAACAGGCGGCGGAAGAGGGCGGCGCGGATCTGACTCTCCTTTCCGAAGGGCAGGAGGGCGCGGCAGCCGTGCTCGTCTGCCACAAGGACGACGACGCGGCCATCATGGACGCCGTCAAGGAAGCGGGCTTTGTCGAAAGCGCGCCCCCGCGCATCCACGGCCTTCCCCGGGCGGAAGCGGAGCGCCTCAAAAAAGAGAGCGCAGCGCTTTCCAAGGAGCTTTCCGAAAAGGAAGAGCAGGCCAGGGCCCTTGCGGCCCAGCGCGAAGAGCTGGAAGTGCTTTTTGACAAACAAGCGACCGACTGCGACCGCCTGAGCGTGCAGGCGCAGGAGACGGACGCCACGTTCTGCCTGACGGGCTGGGCGCGCAGCGACCGCACGGCCAAAGTCGAAAAGGCAGTCTCGTCCGTCACGGACGCCTACGACCTGACCTTTGCCGATCCTGCGGAGGACGAGGATCCGCCCACCGTCACGAAAAACAACTGGTTCACCCGGCAGTTTGAAGCCATCACCGACCAGTTCTCCCGCCCCCACAAGGGCGAGGCAGACCCCAACCCCCTCATGGCGCCCTGCTACTGGATGCTCTACGGCATGATGCTTTCGGACGCGGGCTACGGTCTGGTGCTGATCTTTGCGGTGCTGGCCTTCAAAAAGCTCAAAAAGCCCCGCGGCGATTTTGGAAAGCTGGTCAACGTCATCTGGCTGGGCAGCTTCACGACGATGTTCTGGGGCATCATGTTCGGCAGCTGGTTTGGCGAAACGTGGAACCCCATCATCGGAAAGCCGCTGTTCCTCACGCCGCTGTATCAGCCCGTTGAAATGATGACGTTCTGCCTGGCGGTCGGCCTGGTCCACATCCTGCTGGCCATCGGCATGAACACCTATTGCCAGATCAAATACGGCCATGTGGCGGACGGCATTTTGGACAACATCCCGTGGATGATCCTGCTGGTGGGCCTTGCGGGCCTGCTGGCGCCCCAGATCGCGGCCATCATCGGCTCCGCCGCCCTGCCCGCCTTCATCGGCGCGGCCGGAAAGTGGATGACCCTCGGCGGCGCGCTGCTGGTGCTCTGCACGGCCGGACGCAAGAAAAAAGGCATCGGCAAGCTCATCGGCGGCCTGGGCGGACTGTACAACGTCACGGGCTACGTGAGCGATATTCTGTCATACACCCGTATTTTCGCCCTGTCGCTGGCCACCGGCGTCGTCGGCATGGTCATGAACCTGCTCGCCGGCATGGTGCAGGGCAGCGCCATCGGCTTTGTGTTCTCGCTGGCGATCTACGTGGCGGGCCACGTGTTCAACATCGCGATGAACGTGCTCGGCTCCTACGTCCACACCAGCCGCCTGCAATACATCGAGTATTTCGGCAAGTTCTATGAAGGCGGCGGCTACGCCTTCACGCCCATGGAGCCTCAGCTCAAATACGCCGAGCTGAAAAAGGCGGAATAACAAAAGAACAACCACAAAACCAGTCTCTTTCTTCACCAAAATTTTAAGGAGGACTCTTCATCATGACTACTGGTACTGTGATCGGAATCATCGGCGCGGCGATTGCCGCGATCATGGCGGGCATCGGTTCTGCGGTCGGCGTCGGCATCGCCGGTCAGGCTGCGGCGGGCGTCAACGCGGAAAACCCCGGCATCTTCGGCAAGCTGCTCGTTTTGCAGGCGCTGCCGGGCACGCAGGGCATTTACGGCTTCCTGACCGCCGTGCTGGCCATGGTTTTCATGGGCATCCTCGGCACCCCCAATGAATACACCGTCATCCAGGGCTGGGGCATCTTCGGCTCCTGCATGCCCATCGCCATCGGCGGCCTTGTTTCCGCCATCTATCAGGGCAAAGTGGCCGCTTCCGCCATCCTGATGACCGGCAAGCAGCCCGGCGAATCCGCCAAGGGCATCACCATGACCGCCCTGGTCGAAACCTACGCCATTCTCGCTCTGCTGGTCTCCATCCTGCTGCTCATCAACGTGACGAAGGTGTGACGGAAAAAACCATCGAGAGAGCGAGGCAAATGCTGTGAGTTCCAATAAGATCATTGAAAAGATCCGGCAGGACGCAGAGGCGCAGGCCGCCGCCACTCTTGCCCAGGCGAGGGAAAAAGCAGCCGCCTCCTGCGATCTGATCCAAAACGACGCTGAAAAAGCGGCCGCCGCCATCGCCGAAAAAGCCAAGAGCGACGTGGAAGAGATCCATCGCCGCCGGCTGCTGGTCGCCGGCCTGGAAGGCCGCAAAAACGCGCTGGCCGCGCGCCGCGAAGTGCTCGACGAGGCGTTTTCCATGGCGCTGGACGAGCTTTGCGCCCTTCCGGAGGAACGCTGGGCGGCGCTCATCGTGCGCCTTGCGGCGGACGCGGCGGAAACGGGCACGGAGACCATCTGCGTTCCCGCGGCCGACCGGGAAAAATACCGCTCCGACTTCTTCTCCCAGCTGCAGGCGGCCATGGGCCAGCAGGGCTCTGTGCTCGACGCGATCAACGCGGCGCTGGTCAAGGCCGGAAAGCAGGGCGCGCTCAAGCTGTCCGAAGCGCCGGCAAACATCCGCGGCGGCTTCCTGCTCGTGGGCGAAAAGGCGGACGTGAACTGCTCGTTTGAGGCGCTGGTGCGCCAGGAGCGGGAGCTTTGCGAAAAGGAGGCGGCAGCCCTCCTGTTTGGCCCGGAGGTGAAATAAATGCCTCAACGCAGCGTACCCTATGCGGCGGGCCGCGTGTGGGTCATGGAGACCCGCCTGCTGGACAAAAACCGCTTTGCGCGCCTGACGGAGGCCAGCGCCCCGGAAGCGCTGAGGATGCTCGGCGAAATGGGCTACGGCGCGGGCGCGCAGGGGACGGGCGACGTCGAAGCGATGATCGCGGCGGAACTGGCCGCGGCGCGCGCCGCCGTTTGGGAGATCACTCCCGACCCGGACACCACGTCCCTGTTCCTGCTCAAGACGGACGCCCATAACCTCAAGAC
>JAEYFO010000212.1 GCA_023402915.1 Bacillota bacterium
CCAGATCACTGGTGGGAAGCTTTGGTTTTTTGGCGCAGACCAGCATGGGCGGCTGCTTCTTTTCGATGGTGTCGCGGGTCACGATGCACTTTTCCACGTCCTCGCGGGAAGGCACTTCGAACATGACGTCCTGCATGACCTCCTCAAGGATGGCGCGCAGGCCGCGGGCGCCGGTCTTGCGGGCGATGGCCTTTTCGGCCACAGCCTTGAGCGCTTCCGGCTCGAATTCCAGCTCCACGCCGTCCATCTCGAGCAGCTTTGCATACTGCTTGACAAGGGCGTTCTTCGGCTCGGTCAGGATGTTGATGAGCGCCTGCTCGTCGAGCTGATCGAGCGTCACGACCACCGGAACGCGGCCCACAAATTCGGGGATCAGGCCGAACTTGAGCAGATCCTCGGGGAGGATCTTTTCGAGCGTCGCGCCGATGTCCTTGTTCTGCACGGGCTGCACGTCCGCGCCGAAGCCCATGGTCTTTTTGCCGGTGCGCTGTTCGATGATCTTTTCGATGCCGCCGAACGCGCCGCCGCAGATGAAGAGGATGTTCGTCGTGTCGATCTGCAAAAACTCCTGATGGGGGTGCTTGCGGCCGCCCTGCGGGGGCACGCTGGCCACAGTGGATTCGAGGATCTTGAGCAGCGCCTGCTGCACGCCCTCGCCGGACACGTCGCGGGTGATGGAGGGATTGTCGCTCTTTCGGGCGATCTTATCGATCTCGTCGATATAGATGATGCCCTTCTGCGCCCGTTCGATGTCGTAATCCGCCGCCTGAATGAGCTTGAGCAGAATGTTTTCCACGTCCTCGCCCACATAGCCCGCTTCCGTCAGGGAAGTGGCGTCCGCCACGGCAAAGGGCACATCCAAAATGCGCGCAAGGGTCTGCGCCAGCAGGGTCTTGCCGCTGCCGGTGGGGCCGAGCATGAGGATGTTGGACTTCTGGAGCTCCACGCCGTCCTTGGCCACGGGGGAGGTGATGCGCTTATAGTGGTTATACACCGCCACAGCCATCGCCTTTTTCGCCCGCTGCTGGCCGATGACATAATCGTCGAGCGCCTTCATGATCTCTTTGGGCTTGGGGATCTCCGCAAGATCGGGCGTGGGCGCGGCTTCGGGCGCATCGTTGACGATCTCCATGCAAAGTTCCACGCATTCGTCGCAGATAAACACGCCGGGGCCGGCCACAATGCGCCGCACTTCCTGCTGCTTTTTTCCGCAGAAGGAACAGCGGATGGTGTTGTTGTCTTCGTTTTTGGGCATTGTTCACCTCATGTGATGAAAATGTGTTCCGTCCCGCGGCAAAACCGCCGCTTTCGCCGGAACTCTCCGGCAGGGCGCATGTCCGGCTGCTGCATTGCGCCGGGCTTTTCGAACCTTTTTGACCGCTTTCAAACCGCCGCAAACCCACTGACGGGGGTTCCGTTCGTGCGTCTGAGCCTGCGGCGTTCCTTTTGCAGGCTGCACCGCCTTAACGGCAGGCCGCATTCTCGCGTTCGCCCTGCGGCGGCCGCGTTTTTGCTTCGCCATGGGGCGCACCGCCGCTCGCCGGATCCTGCGCCGGATTCAGCGGAATCGTTCAGAAAAAAATGCGCAGGGAGGGAAACACGCCAGGGAGCGGCTCAAAAAACCGCTCCCCCACGCTTTCGGGTTTCAAAAGAAAGGGCAATTTGCCGCTTTCTGCCGCCGTGTTACCGGCGGGCGGGGATGACCTCGTCCACGATGCCGTAGGCCATGGCTTCCGCAGCGGACATGTAGTGGTCGCGCTCCACGTCAGCGGCGATCTGGTCGATGGACTTCCCCGTGCGATCCGCCAGGATCTCGTTGATCTTGGCGCGGGTCTTGAGGATCTGCTCGGCCTGAATGCTGATGTCCGTCGCCTGGCCGCGCGCGCCGCCGCTGGGCTGATGGATCATCACTTCGGCGTTGGGAAGCGCCCGGCGCTTGCCCTTTGCGCCTGCCGCCAGCAGGAACGCGCCCATGGACGCGGCCATGCCGATGCAGATGGTGGACACGTCGCAGCGGATGTACTGCATGGTATCATAGATGGCCATGCCGGACGTGATCACGCCGCCGGGGCTGTTGATATAGAGGAAGATATCCTTTTCCGGATCCTCCGCCTCCAGAAACAGCATCTGCGCCACGATGAGGTTGGCGGAATCGTCGTTGACTTCTCCGCCCAGAAAGATGATACGGTCCTTGAGCAGCCGGGAGTAGATGTCGTAGGAACGCTCTCCCCTGCTGGACTGCTCGACGACCATGGGTACCAGATTCATGTTGCTGCTTTCCTCCTAATTCAAGAGGAACGCGAGGCTTTGGCTTTATTCCGCCTTGGGAGCCTCAGCCTGCTCCTCGGTGTTTTCTTCGGGCTGCTCTTCGGCCTTCTTGGGCTCGACGAGAACGGCGTTTTCGACGATCAGGTCGATGGCCTTGCGCATGGCGATATCCGCCTTGATGCCGTCAAGATTGACGTCCTTCATCATTTCCTTGACTTCGCTCACGTCCTTGTCAATGCTCTTGGCGTACTCGGCGAATTCGGCTTCCACGTCCTCATCGGTGCCAACGAGGCCTTCGGCCTTGACGATGGCTTCGAGGATCAGGTCGCCCTTGACGCGCATGGCCGCAGAGGGACGGTAGTTGTCGCGCAGGGTCTTCATCTCCATGCCCATGGCCTTGAGGTAATCTTCAAGGCGCATCCCGGAGTAGCTCATCTGCTGCTGGAGATCCTCGAGCATATGGTCGATCTGGTGCTCGATCATGGCGTCGGGGATGTCGATCTCCACGGCGTTGGCCACGGCGGTCACAGCGGCGTTTTCCTGCGCGTTGCGGGTGCGGCGGGCAGCGTCCTCTTCGAGCTTGGCGCGGATGCTGGCCTTGTATTCTTCGAAGGTATCAAAATCGTTGTCCTTGGCGAATTCATCGTCGAGGGCAGGCAGCTCCTTCTGCTTGACTTCCTTGATCTTGCAGGCGAAAACCGCTTCCTTGCCGGCCAGGTTCTCGGCGTGGTACTGCTCGGGGAACGTGACGGTGATGTCCTTCTCTTCGCCGGCGGAAGCGCCGATGAGCTGTTCTTCAAAGCCGGGGATGAACATATGGGAGCCGATGTCAAGCGTGGCGTTTTCCGCCGTGCCGCCTTCGAACTTCACGCCGTCCACAGAGCCGGAATAATCAAAGAGGATCTTGTCGCCGTTTTCGATGGGGCGCTCCACCGTCACGAAGCGGGCTTCCTTTTCGCGGTCGCGGTCGATGGCCGCGTCCACCTGTGCGTCGCTAACAGTATACTCCTGCCGCTCGACTTCTATCCCCTTGTACTGTTCGGGGGCGAGGGTCACTTCGGGCGCCACGGGGAAAGTGGTCGTAAAGACCAGTTCCTTGCCTTCGCCGATCTCGACCACGTCGATCTGGGGCGCGTCCACGGGCAGGAGGTTGTTCTCCTTGAGGGCGGCGATATAGGCGGGGTAATACACTTCGTCGAACGCGCCTTCATAGAACACGCCTTCGCCGTAGGCCTTTTCGATGACCCTGCGGGGCGCCTTGCCCTTGCGGAAACCGGGCAGCGCAAAGCGCTTGGCTTCCTTTATGTAAGCTTTTTCGAGGCCCGCGTCGAACTGTTCGGCCGGAACGCGAACCTCCATTTTAATCATGTTGTGTTCGAGCTTTTCAAACTGCGCCATTGCCTGTTCCTCCACATCTTTTGTTTCTATAATTTTTGGATGGATTTATGATCTTGAATGGGCAAGTCTGCACACAGCCCTTCCCATTATAAATCGTTCAAATCATTATATCACGCTGGCAGCGATCTTGCAACTTGACCGCGCGGCTTATTTTCCCGTCTCCGCCGCAATTTTTTGTCGTTTTCCCCGCTCGGCGAGGATGTTCCGGATCACGCCGCTCTTTTGGAGCGCCCCGATGACCCGCTGCGCCGCCAGCCCCGTCAGCACGCCCGTCACCACCGCCGAGACCAAAATGGCCGGAAGATAGGTGAACAGCAGCTGATAGGTCTGCAAAATAATGCTCGACGTGAGCGTCTGCCCCACGTTATGCGCCACAGCGCCCAGGATGCTGACGGAAAGCACGCTCGTGCCCGGCAGGCGCATGAAGAGCATCATCGCCAGCCAGCTCAGGCATCCGCCGCCGAAACTGACCATCATGGTCGTGGAAAACAGCCCCGTAAACATCAGGCCCAGCAGGAGCTCCTTGAGCACCATCAGCAAAAAAGCATCCCGCGGCCCCATGATATACAGTCCGAAAAGGATCACGACGTTAGAAAGCCCCAGCTTGACGCCGGGGATCGATCCGTCCAGCACGGGGATCATCCGCTCCACATAGCCCAGCAC
>JAEYFO010000133.1 GCA_023402915.1 Bacillota bacterium
CTGCACGACCCTCACCCTGGAGGACACGGCGGAGCATTTCTGCTACAATCCCAGCTATCTTTCGAGCCTGCTCCACAAGGAGACCGGCCGCTCCTTCAGCACGATCCTGCGGGAATTCAAGCTGGAACGGGCGCGGCAGCTTTTGCGGCAGACCGACCTGCCCATCAGCATGGTGGCCTCGCTGGCGGGCTATCCCCATCTGGGGAATTTCCATAAGGTGTTCAAGACCGGATACGGCCTGACGCCCAACGAGTACCGCCGGCAGCTGGCGGCGGAGGCGGCGGCAGCGGAAGCCGCGGCCAAAACGGGAGGAAAACCGTGAACGAACAGGAACAACGGGCGCTGATCCGGGCGCTGCGCCATGCGCTGCACGAGCGGGCGGAGGTGTCCGGAAAAGAAGAGAAAACCAGAGCGCTGCTGATGGGATTTTTGAAAGAACACACGTCGCTGGAGCTGTTGCCCTGCGGCGCGGGGTTCTATGGGGCGCACCGGGAGCCGGGCGCAAAAGGCGCAAAAAAACCCGCCGTCGCGCTGCGGGCGGATTATGACGCGCTGGCGCTGCCCGGCGGGGGCGCGGCGCACCTTTGCGGCCACGACGGACATGCGGCGGCCCTTTGCGCTGTGGCGCTGCGGCTGGAGGGAAAGACCCTTGGGCGGGACGTGTTTTTGCTGTTCCAGCCGGCGGAAGAAACGGGCGCGGGCGCAAGGCCCTGCACGGAGCTGTTCGAAAAAGAGAGCGTGGGCGAAATTTACGGCGCGCACAACCTGCCCGGCCTGCCCCTCGGCCAGGTGACTACCAGGCCCGGCTCCTTCGCCTGCGCGTCCCGGGGGCTGACGCTGCGCTTTGCCGGCGCGGCGGCCCATGCGGCCTATCCGGAAACCGGCCGCTCCCCGGCGCGGGCGGTGGGCAGGCTGCTTTGCGAACTGGAAGCGCTGGCTGCCCCGGCGCGCTATGCGGGCATGACGCTCTGCACGGTCATCGGCTGCCGGATGGGCGAAAAGGCCTTCGGCGCGGCGGCGGCGGGCGCGGAGCTTTGGCTGACCCTTCGGGCGGAGCAGAACCGCGACCTTACGGCGCTGCGGCAGGCGATCCTTTCCCGGGCGGAGGAGCTGGCGAAGGCCGATGGGCTGGGCTTCTCCTTTGACGAGGAGGACGTGTTCCCCGCCACGGAAAACGACCCGGCTTGCGCAAGGAACGTCCTCGACCGCTGCGGCGGCGCGCTCCTGCCCGTCCCCATGCGGTGGAGCGAGGATTTCGGCTGGTACCTGACCCGCTGCAAGGGCGCGTTTTTCGGTATCGGCGCGGGCGAAAGCTGCCCGGCGCTCCACACGGAGACCTATGAGTACCCCGACGCGCTGCTCGGCCCCACGGCGGAGGCGTTCTGGAAGCTGATCTGCGACTGAGTTTTGAAAATTGATAAAAATTGAAAAATGGCGCCGGAACGTTCCGGCGCTGTTCTTTTTTGGGGCGCAATGCGCCGCCTGTTTGAGAAATCTTGAACGAAATTTGAACGCGAACGCATTCTTCTTCCGCTACAATAAAAAAGGAGAGCGGACACGAACGCTTTCCCGCCCTTTCCCACACAGAGGGCGAAGCATTCCCCAAACAAAAAAAGGAGGAAGAACGATGAAGAACATCCAGACCAAGCTGCTGGCGCTGCTGCTGGCGCTGCTGCTGCTGGCCGGCTGCGCCGCTCCGGCCGCGCAGCCCGAAGCGACGGAGGCCCCCGCCGCGGAAGAAACGGCCGCGCCCGAAGCGAAGGACTACACGGCCACGGCCGCGGGCTTTGGCGGCGAGGTGTCCGTGACCATCACGGTTTCGGACGGCAAGCTGACCGCCGTTGCCGCCGAGGGCGCGAACGAGACGCAGGGCGTGGGCTCGAAGGCCATCGACGAGCTGCCCGCCGCCATCCTGTCCGCCGGGACGTATGAGGTGGACGGCATTTCCGGCGCGACGATCTCCAGCAGCGCCGTCAAGCTGGCCGCGAAAAACGCCATGATCGAAGCGGGCCTGATCGAAGAGAGCGCCGCCCTGACCATGAAGCCCGGCACCTATCACGGCGAGGGCGTGGGCTTTGCCAAGATCGAGACCATCAAGGTGGACGTGACCGTGACGGAAAGCGCGATCACGGACATTCAGGTGGACATTTCGGAAAACGCCGAAACCAAGCCCATCCTTCAGACGGCGGTGGACGTGCTTGTGCCCCGCATGATCGAAAACCAGTCCATCAGCGTGGACTCCGTTTCCGGTGCGACCGCCTCGAGCGCGGGCATCAAGACGGCGGTGGAAGCAGCGCTGACGCAGGCGGTGGACGATCCCGCGTCCCTGGACGCGCTGCGAAAGCCCACCGAAAAGACCGGCGGCACGCAGGAGCTGGAAACCGACGTGCTGGTCATCGGCCTGGGCGGCTCGGGAGCCTATGCGGCGACCCGTGCGGCGGAGGCGGGCGCTTCCGTGCTGGCCATTGAAAAGCAGGCGCGCTACGGCGGCACCACTGCTCTCACCAGCGAGATCTACGCCATCAACCCGCCCCGCATTCAGGAACAATACAACGAGGGCAAGGACTTTGTGAACGTGGACGCCAT
>JAEYFO010000165.1 GCA_023402915.1 Bacillota bacterium
GCGGGAAAACGTCCGGCGCGACGAGGAGATCGACTTTCTCTTTTGCCGCCTTCAGGAGGAAAATCCCTTTCTCCCCACGCCGCTGGGCAACCGGATCGTGGGCGCGTCCATCGGGCAAAGTGCGGCGCTCTGCGGCGAGCTGGACCACTACAACGCCGTGTTTTTCCTGCTGGAAGAACAGGACGTTCCCAGCGGCAACGCCCCCTGCGGCATGGAATACCTGCGCGCCGGGGATTATCTTTGCGCCGGCTGCCGCGGCCCGTATGAGCGCTCCCGGGCGCTGCTTTCCTCCATGCTCAAAAGCCTGCCGGAGCGGGGGCTGACCCTTGCGGGCGACCCGCTGGAGCTTTACCGGATCGACGTTCACGAGACCGGCCTTCCGGAAGAATTCCTGACCGATCTGCAGATCCCCGTCTGCCCGGCGGAGACATAAGTTGCTTCTGCTTTTTGCTCTTTGAAAACCGCCCGCCGCGACTGACCGTTTGAACCCTATAAAAAACGGAACGCCGGAGAACCTTTTCTCTCCCGCGTTCCGTTTTCTTTTTGAAAAAAGCTGTTTGAATTTTATGAATGCTCAGCTCCGACGCAGCTTCTTTTTGACCAGATCGACAATGGCGTGGATCTGCCGCACGCGAAGCAGCACGATCATGCCCACGTATACCAAAAGGCCCGCCAGCGTCGCCCCGGCCAGCCGCAGGAACAGCCCCACGCCCGCCATTTCCAGCGCGCCGGAGACCAGCAGCGTCACTGCGCCGCCCACGGCGACCGCCAAAAAGAGCTTGCAAAGCTGCAAAAGTGTATCGCCAAAGCCCAGCCGTCCAACGGTCCTGCGCAGGCGAAGCAGCATCAGCGCCGCGCCCACCAGGCCGGAAATGCTCGTCGCCAACGTCAGGCCGCCCACGCCCATGGCTTTTGCAAGGAACACGTCCAGCAGAATGTTGACGCTGACCGAAACCACGCCGATGCGCATGGGCGCTTTGGTGTCCTGCACGGAATAAAACACCCGGACGAGGAAATTGCGCCACGCAAAGGCCAGCACGCCCAGGATATAATAGAAGAACGCCGCCGACGTCATGGAAAGGGAGGCCTCGTCGAACGCGCCGCGAAAATACAGCAGCCTGATAACGTCCCGGCTCTGCAGCGCCGCCAGCACCATGACCGGCAGGATCACCACGGCCAGAATTTCCAGGCACTCCTTCGTCGTGTCCAAGATCCGGCGCTTTTCGCCCCGGGCGGCGTATTGGCTCAGCTTGGAAAACATGATCGTCGTCACGGGAACGACCAGCACGCCCAGCACCAGCGTCACCAGCCGGTAGGCGTAATTGAGGGCGCTGTTCGGGCCGTCGCCCAGGGAAAGGCCGACGTTTTTGTCCACCAGATGGTTCACTTCGTCCAGCGCCATGGACAAAATGGCCGGAAGCGCCAGCGCAAAGGTATGCTTGACCTTGCCGGAACAGCCGCTCAGATTGGGCTCAAAGCGATAAATTCCACGAAGGAAGGGCAAAACGATCAGCAGCTGGAGCACGTAGGTGATGGCCGTTGCGATGGCGACCGCCATGATGCCCAATTCGGAAAAGGCGACGCAGGCTGTGATGACGCAAAAGCTCAGCGCAAAGCCGATGATCTGCTCGGGGATGAAGCGCTCATTGGCGTTCAAAAGGGCTGTAAACACGCCTGTGCAGGCTGCAAACGCCATGGCCGGGAACATGACCCTGGCAAGGCCCGCCGTGAGCAGGAGCTTTTCCACCTGTGCGGCATACAGCTCCGTTCCCGCCTGCGCCGAAGGAATGAGCTGCGGCATGAGCAGCTCGCACATCTGCGGCGCAAAGAAATAGCCCAGCAGGCCGATGGCCACGCCCAGCAGCGTAAAGATCGTCAGGATGCTGTTGGTATAGCGGTTTGCCCGGCGTTTGCCCTCTTCCCGGATCGTCCGGGTATAGATCGGGATAAACGTCGAAGAGATGCAGGACGAAAACAGCAGAATAAAGAGGTTGACGATGGTGTTGGCGTTGGTATAGGCGTCGCTCATGACGCCCGTGCCAAAATATGCCGCAAACACCAGCTCGCGCAGGAACCCGACCACTTTGCTGACGATGATGATCAGCGTGATGACCATCGCCGAACGAAATGTCTTTGCGCTCCCCGTTCTTTTCTCCAAAGCAGTTCCTCATTTCCAATGTCGTTTCCCGCGCCGCCTCCTGCCGTTTCCTTCTCCCGGAACGACCAAAGACGCGGGCGGTTTTCAGCCGGTATTATAGCATATTTCCAGCCTTTGGAAAAGAAGTCCGGAAAATCGGCGGCTTTCGGCGCTTTTGGAAAAATTTTTCAAAGAGCGATTTCGGAGCGCGCAGGGATCATTTTCCGAAAAACCATGTATTTTCTCACAGATTGCTTTTTCTTTTTCGAAATTTCCCACTGTATTTTCATAAATTCCATTTCTTTTGCGCATCCTGTTTTTGTTCCCATTGTTTCTAAAAAGAAGCTCTTCAAAAAGGAGGCGGTCTCCCTGACAGTTCCCTTTGCGGCGCGGTGGTTTTTGCTCTTCGGGCTGTTCGCCTTTCTCGGCTGGTGCTGCGAAACGGCCTATTGCTCGTTATTCTCCCGGCGCTTTTCCAACAACGCCCTGCTGCACGTTCCGTTCAGCCCGCTTTATGGCGCTGGCGGCCTGTGCGCGGCGGCGCTCGGTCTGGCAGTGAAGAAAACTGCCGCGCTGTTTTTTGCCTGCATGGCGGTCTGCACGGCGCTGGAATACATCGTGGGCGCGCTGCTGGAAGCGGTTTGCGGGCGAAAATTCTGGGACTATTCCGGCCAGCGTTTTTCCTTTCGCGGACGGATCTGTCTGAAAAACGCGCTGCTCTTCGGCCTGATGGGCGTGCTGGCGGCGTGGGTTTTGTTTCCGCCGCTGTGGACGGCGTTGACCCGGCTCCCGCCGCCGGTCTGTCTTGCGCTGTGCGGCGCGCTGGGGCTGGCGCTTCTTTCAGATCTTTCGCTTTCCCTGCGAAACCCCCGCGCACGCTAACAGAAAAGAGGAGCCAACGCTCCTCTTCTTTTTATTCCTGCACCCGCTGCCCTTCTTTCCAGCCTTCCGGGCTGCACGCCACCTGTTCCCCCGCGCCCAATCCGGCGCTGATGGCGGCGTCCGCGCCCTGTTCCATCATGACGACGACCTCCCGGCGGCGCAGGCGGCCCCGTTCCGCGACCATTACATAGGAAGTTTCTCCCTCCCACGCCACGGCGCTTTTTGGCACGATGCACACATTTTCCGCGCTCCGCACGACGGCCGAAACCTCCACCGCGCCGCCCGTCTGCGCTGCCCGTTCATACAGTCCCTCCTGCGGCTCGACGAGCAAAACGCCTCCTTTCGCGCTGTACACCGTTCCGCTGTAAGTCAGTCCGTCTACGGTCAGCGCCACAGCGTCCCCCGCATCCAGCGGCAGCCCCGCCGTTTCCACCAGCCCGCCCTGCGGCGCGCACAGCCGGGCGACCGGCTCCCCCGAAAGGATCGTCTCCCCTGCGCGCACGAACACCTCGGCCACCACGCCGCCGCTGTCGCTTGAGAGGGTCAATTCTCCCTGCTGCGCCCAAAGCTCTTCCCGCCAGCGCAGCAGCTGCGCCCGCCGTTTTTCCGCATCTGCCCGGTCTTGCGCCTCCGCCGCTTCCTCTGCCGCAAAGACTGCGCTGCTTTTTTCCAGAAGCGCCGCTTCCACCCGGTCGTTGAACTGCGCATACTCCACCCCTGCCGTCTGTGCCAGTTCGATCGTCTGCCGGAGCGCTTCCCGCGCCTGCGTATCGCTTACAATGACAGGAACCGCTGCCGTCTGTGGCTCTGCTTCTTCGGCAAGCGCCTTCTCCACCTCGGAAAGCTCTGCTTGAAGCTGCGCGCCGCTCAGGCAGAGTACCGCATCCCCCGCCGCAACGATCTGTCCGGTCGAAATGCGCAGTTCTTCGACCGTTCCGCCCATGGACGCGGTCAAAACACTTTCCTCCCGCGGGATGACTTTTCCCGGCGCACAGGCCGTTTCTTTCAAATCGCCCAGCCGCACCGCCGCCAGCGGCGCCTGCGCGACCGGTTCATACAGCACCGCCGCCGTCAGCACGAACAGCGCAGCCAACCCCGCGGCGCTTACCGCAAGTGTTTTTCGTTTCATCACGATCCCTCCCAATTTTACGGATACCAGTATCATTCGTTAAATCTGCATTTTTATTCCCGGATTTTTACAATTTTCTATTGCATAATTACTCATCTTTATCGTATAATTACTTCATCATTTTTTCGAGGTGATCGATATGATCCGTGCGAGTATCCTGGGCGCGACCGGCTACGTGGGCCTGGAGCTGACCCGTCTGCTTTGTTCCCATCCCGACGTTTCCATCAGCCGCCTGGTGTCTCATTCGCAAGCCGGCGAAGCGATGGCCTCCCTGTATCCGTCGCTGACGGGCTACGAGCTTCCGGCGCTTTGCGCGCTGGACATGGAGGACGTGCTTGCAAACAGCGACGTGATCTTCACCGCCCTGCCTCACGGCGCTTCCAATCAGGTCATCCCGCAGCTGGTCGAAAGGGGCGGCACGGTCATCGACATGAGCGGCGATTTCCGCTATGACGATCCGGCGGTCTACTCCGCCTGGTACGGCTGCGAGCACGCCGCGCCGGAGCTGCTCAAGCAGTCGGTCTACGGCCTGCCGGAGCTGCACCGCAGCGCCATCGTGGGCGCAAAGCTCATCGGAAACCCCGGCTGCTATACCACCTGCTCCATTTTGGCACTGGCGCCGCTCACGAAGCACCACTTGATCGATTATGACACCATCGTCATCGATGCAAAATCGGGCGCGACAGGCGCGGGGCGCGGCGCTTCCACGGAAAAACTCTTCTGTGAAGTGAACGAAAGCCTCAAGGCTTATAACGTTGCAAAGCACCGCCACACCTCCGAGATCGAGCAGGAGCTTTCCAAGCTGGCGGGCGAACCCATCGCCCTTTCCTTCACGCCCCATCTGCTGCCCATCAACCGCGGCATTCTGGCCACCAGCTATGCAAAGCTCACGCCGGACGCGCCGAAGGACCCGGCGGCGCTGCTCGAGTTTTACAAAACCTTCTACGCCGGCGAGCCGTTTGTGCGCCTGTTCCCCGAAGGCAGCCTGCCGGAGATCAAGCACGTGGTCGGCTCGAATTCCATCGCCATCGGCCTGACGGTAGACAAGCGCCTCGGCCGGGTCATCGTCGTCAGCTGCATCGACAACCTCATTAAGGGCGCGGCGGGACAGGCGATCGAAAACATGAACCTGCTGTTCGGCCTGCCGGAGACCGCCGGGCTTTCCGCTCTGCCCTGGTCGCTGTGACCGCTGAAAACCAGTCGTGTTTGTCCGGAAGGAGC
>JAEYFO010000213.1 GCA_023402915.1 Bacillota bacterium
GTGGCGGTGAAGGTGCCGGTGTTCTCGCTCGATAAGCTGCCCAACGTCGAGATCAGCCTCGGGCCGGAAATGAAGTCCACCGGCGAAGTGCTCGGCCTGGCGCGCAGCCTTTCCGAAGCGCTGTGCAAGGGCCTGACCGCCGCGGGCATGACCCTTCCCGAAGAGGGCGGCGCGGTCATCTTCTCCGTCGCCGATCAGGACAAGACCGAGATCATCGATCTGGCCGTCGATCTTTCCGTGCTGGGCTACGACGTTTACGCCACCGCCGGAACGGCCAACGTGCTCAACAAAAACTTTGCCGCCGCCAGCGTCGTCACGAAGGAGGAGGGGCACGCTTCCGCCGAGCAGCTCATCGAAGAGGGCAAGGCCGTGCTGGTCGTCAACACGCCCACCCATGGCCGCGAGCGGCAGCGCTTCGGCTTCCGGATGCGCCGCATGGCCATCGAGCGCGGCATCCCCTGCCTGACGAGCGTGGATACGGCCAAGGCGCTGGTGCAGGCGCTCAAGATGAAAAAGCGCGTCAAGAGCTTTGAACCGCTGGCGCTGCAGGATCTGTTCCATTAAAAGAGCCGCGCAACCCGTGCAGCCCCCGCCGTCCGGAGAAGCCGCGGTTTTTCCGGGCGAAAAGGGGAAGCTGCGCCGACCTTTTCAAAAAAGACGGCGCTTTTGCCGCAGAAAACGGTTTGATGCAAGCAAATGAGGAAGGATTTTTATCACCCATGAAAGACTATCGGTTTTTTGTGCGGGACAACCGGCGCATTGCGGAGGATACCTGGCAGATGCAGCTGATCTGCTGGGACGGCGCGTTTTTTGAAGAAGTGCGCCCCGGCCAGTTTTTGCACCTCAAAGTGCCGAACGCTACGCACCTCCTTCTGCGCCGCCCGATCTCCATCCACAGCGTGGAGCGGGAAGCGCACATGGTGACGCTGGTCTATGCCCTCAAGGGGGAAGGCACCCGCGCCCTGGCTCTTTTGGAAGAGGGGACGGAGCTTTCGGCCGTCGGCCCCCTTGGAAACGGCTTCCCCGTTGAGGACTGCGGCGGCGAGCTCTGGCTCCTGGGCGGCGGCATCGGCGTGGCACCCCTTTTGACGGCGGCGCAGGCCGCGCAAAAGCAGGGAAAACAGGTGCGCGCGTTTCTCGGCTGGCGCAGCGCGCAGCAGGTCTACGGCGTGGAGGAATTCCGCCGGTCGGGCTGCGAGCTTTCGCTCTTTACGGACGACGGCACGTTCGGCGAACAGGGCTTTGCCGTGGGCGCGCTGCTTGAAGCGCTCAAAGCGCACCGGCCTTCCGCCGTGCTGGCCTGCGGGCCGCTGCCGATGTTCCGGGCGCTCAAAAAGGGAATGCCGGAGGGCGTGCCCTGCTTTGTGTCGCTGGAGGAGCGCATGGCCTGCGGCGTGGGCGCATGCCTCGGCTGCAACTGTAAGGTGAGGGCCGAAAACGAAGCGGGCTGGACGTACAAGCGCGTCTGCGCCGACGGCCCGGTGTTCCCGCTCGAGGAGGTGCTGTTCGAATGACCGATCTTTCCGTCAACCTTTGCGGCGTGACGCTCAAAAATCCGCTCATCGCCGCGTCCGGCACGTTCGGCTTTGGCGAGGAATACGGCGCGTTTTACGACGTGGGCGTCCTCGGCGGCATTTCGAGCAAGGGACTGACGCCCCGTCCGCGGGAGGGAAATCCCCCGCACCGCATCGCGGAAGCGCCCAGCGGCATGATGAACGCCGTGGGGCTGCAAAACCCCGGCATTGATGCGTTCATCGAGCGCATTCTTCCCCGGATGAGAAAGCTCGGCACGGCGGTCATCGCCAACGTGGCGGGCAGCTCCGTGGAGGATTACGCCCTCATGACCGAAAAGCTGGCCGGGCAGCCGGTGGATCTGATCGAGATGAACATCTCCTGCCCGAACGTGAAGGAGGGCGGCGTGGCCTTCGGCGTACTTCCCGAAATGGTGGAAAAGGTCACCCGCGCGGCAAAGAAAAACTGCACGCAGCCGCTGATCGTCAAGCTCACGCCCAACGTTTCCAACATCGCGGATAACGCCCGGGCGGCGGAAGCGGGCGGCGCGGACGCCATTTCCCTCATCAACACGCTCACCGGCATGGCCATCGATCCCGTGACCCGCCGCTGCATCATCAAAAACCGCACCGGCGGCCTTTCCGGCCCGGCAGTCAAGCCCGTGGCGCTGCGGATGGTCAACGAGGCCAGCCGCGCCGTCAAAATTCCCGTCGTGGGCATGGGCGGCATCATGACCGGCCGGGACGTGGTGGAATTCATGCTCGCAGGAGCGACCGCCGTCATGGTGGGCAGCGCCAATCTTTTCGATCCCATGGCCATGCCCCGGATCCTTTCGGAGCTGACGGCCTTTTTGGAAGAGCAGGGCGTGGAAAGCGTCCGCTCCCTCACGGGCGGTCTGCTCGATTAAGGCGCGCAATCAGCGCGGACGGAGAAATGAAAAACGAAAAATAGTTCCGGCGCGCGTTCGATCTGTTTTGCAAGGAGGAAGTTTTATCATGCTGACCAGAGACGAGATCATCAAAATTTTCAAAGAAACCGGCGTGATGCTCGAGGGGCATTTCCAGCTCACCAGCGGCCGCCACAGCGACCATTACATGCAGTGCGCCCAGCTGTTCCAGTATCCCGACTACAGCCGGCTGCTCTGCCAGGAGCTGGCAGACGCCTTCAAGGATCAGAAGATCGACCTCGTTGCCGGCCCCGCCGTGGGCGGCATCATCATCGCCTATCAGACCGCGGCCTGTCTGGGCGTTCGAAACATCTTCGCCGAGCGTCAGGAAGGCAAGATGACCTTCCGCAGGGGCTTCCAGGTCAAGCCCGGCGAAAACGTGCTCGTGTGCGAGGACGTGGTCACCACGGGCGGCTCTGTGCGCGAGGTGACCGAGCTGCTCAGGGATGCGGGCGCGAACGTCGTGGGCGTGGGCTCCATCGTGGACCGCAGCAACGGCAAGGTGGACTTCGGCGTGCCCTTCAAGGCCGTGCTTTCCATGGAAGTGGTCTCCTGGGAGCCGCAGGATTGCCCGCTGTGCAAGCAGGGCTCCGTGGCCTATAAGCCCGGCAGCCGCAGCCTCAAGTAAAATTCGGAATTTCCCGCAAAAGGGTCGGAGCAAAACGCGCTTCGGCTCTTTTCTTTTGGAGCGACGAAAGGGCGGGGCTTCGACTGCGCGCCGCCGGCCTTTGTGCCGCAGCGCCGCGTTTGCCGGCGCGGTTTCAAAAAAGAAGGAAAGGGCAGGGTTTTCCGGTGCGCTGCGCAGGAAGTTCCGCGATCTGGTAAAAAAGAAAATACAGGAGAGAATAAAATCGTATTTTTGAAAATTAAATTAAATTAAATGAAAATATATTGAAATTAAATAGCCTGCATGTTACGCTATATTTATGGAAAAGAATTCGTGCGGCGAAAACGTACAGCCTGCGCCGCGCGGGAAGGTCTTTTCCGACAGATGGATCTTGCCGCCGCAGAGCGGCACAGCACAATATCAACACAAAAGGGAGGCAAGAAGATGAGAAGACTCATAAACGATCCGTATCAGATTGTTGAAGAAATGCTCGCCGGCTATTGCAAGGCCTTTGAGAGCAAAGTCGAACTGATCGGTGAAATGAAGCGCGTTGTCGTCAGCAAGAGCGCTCCGGTCAAGGACAAAGTCGGCATCATTGTCGGCGGCGGCTCCGGTCACGAACCGCTGTTCCTGGGTTATGTGGGCGACGGTTTTGCAGACGCCGCCGTTATCGGCAATATCAATACCTCCCCCTCTCCGGAGCCGTGCTATGAGGCCGTCAAGGCCGTCGATGCGGGCAAGGGCTGCGTGTATTTGTACGGCAACTACGCCGGCGACGTGCTCAACTTCGACATGGGCGCCGAAATGGCGGCGGAGGATGGGATCCGCGTGGAAACCGTTCTCGTAACCGACGACGTCATCTCCGCTGAAAACGTCGAAGATCGCCGCGGCATCGCGGGTGACTTCTTCGTGTTCAAGGCGGCGGCGGGCAAGGCGGAACTGGGCGGCGATATCGACGAAGTTGTGGCCGCCGCAAAGAAGGCCAACGCCAACTGCGCCACCATGGGCG
>JAEYFO010000238.1 GCA_023402915.1 Bacillota bacterium
CTACGGCGACGGCACGGTGCAGCACGCGGGCGTGGTGGTGGGCCTCGGGGGCTGGGCGGATCACATTTGCGCGCACGCGCCGGCGGACGGCGGCGGGCGATACGGATGCAGCCACCAGATCGATACCATCCGCAACGTTTCGGCGGTCACGGGGGCCTGTTTGATGTGCGAGCGGACGAAATTCGAACGGGCGGGCGGCTTTGACGAGCGGTTCGTGCTGTGCGGGAGCGACGTGGCGCTTTGCCTGAAGCTGCTGGAGCTGGGGTATCGAAACGTGTACACGCCTTACGCCTGCCTTCGGCATCTGGAGAGCGTCACCCGAAAAGACCGGCCCATCCCGGAGGGGGATTTCCGCTTCAGCCGGGAAGTGTACGCGCCGTATCTCAAAACGGGCGATCCCTATTACAGCATTCATCTGGATTATCAAAGCAGGATGCCGCGGGTGCGGGCGTATGCTCGGCAGCCGTAACGAGGTGCAGGGAGGGAGAAAAACGTGTCAAGAGGAAAGGACGCGCTGCGGGCGCTCCTGGGAAAGCCGGTATGCAACGACGCCTGGCGGGCGAAAGAAACCGCGCGGCAGGCGCAGCTGTTTTCCTGGTTCGACTGGAACCAAAAAGACGAAGAACAGTCGGCGCGGCTGCTGACGCGCACAGCGCAGGGCGCGGGACGGATCCAGTGGCTGCTGTGCAATTTCACCCATCCCTACGGCGGGGTGTTTACGGCGCTGCGCATGGCGGATTTTCTCGAGAGCAGGGGATGGGAGAACCAGATCGTCATTTACGACAACTCAAACTTTTCCATTGCGCCGCAGTGGGACGCGATCGCGCGCTATTTTCCGAATCTTCGGCCGGAGCAGTTCTTTTTTTCGCGGCCGGAGGAGCTTCCACCCGCCCGGGCGGCGGTGGCCACGTTCTGGACGAGCGCGTATGCCCTTCTGAAACTGAAACAGGCGGAAGAGAAATTCTACCTCATTCAGGATTTTGAACCGGCGTTTTACCCGGCGGGAGCGGAATATGCGCTGGCGGAAAACACCTATCGGATGCCCTTTCACCGGCTCTACAACACCCCCGGTCTGGGGGAATTCCTTTCGCACGCCTATCCGCCCGAAGCTGGCGTGCGCACGCTTTCCTTCACGCCGGCCTGTGACGAGCGGTATGCTTTCTGCCCCAAATTGCTGACGCGGCCGGTACGGGTGCTGTGCTACACCCGGCCGGATACGCCGCGAAACGCCTTTGCGCTGATGCTGGCCTTTGGCCGCGTGCTCAAGGAGCGCTATGGCGATGCAGTCCATTTGACGGCGGCAGGGGCGGGCATGACGAAGGCGCTCCGGGCGCAGTGTGCCGGCACGTTTGAAATTTCCGGCGTGCAGCCCTATGAAGCGCTGCCGGAATTTTACGGGTCGTTTCACTTTGTTGTGGCCTTCATGCTCACGAAGCATCCGTCCTATCTGCCCTTTGAGGCGATGGCCTGCGGCTGCACCGTATTGACGAATGAAAACGCCGCCAACCGCTGGCTTTTCCGCGACGGGGAAAACTGCCTGCTGGCAAAACCGGCGCTTACGCCGCTGCTCGAAGCATTTGAACGGGGCATGGAGCCGGAAACCTACCGGCGCGTCGTGTTTGGCGGACGGGCGAGCGTGGAAGCGTTCTCGTGGGAGCGGGAACTTTCGCGGGTGGAAGAATTTTTTCGCGGAAACGGGAAAAAGCAGGAAAAACAGACTTGACTTTTTTCTTGGAATCTGTATAATATTTATTGTTGGCGCGTGAGACGTAGGCGTCAGCAAGGATGTGCCCGGTTCGTCTAGTGGCCCAGGACATCGCCCTCTCACGGCGAAGACAGGGGTTCGACTCCCCTACCGGGTGCCATGCAAAAACGCAAAGTAGCTTGCTTTGCGTTTTTTTTTTGTAAAGTGAAAACGGACGGAACCCAGCGGTTCCGCCCGTCATTTTTGTTTTGGAAAGAATCAGTAGGCGATGTGGCGGTTCTTGCCCATCCGGTCGTTCCAGTAGGCCCACGCCTTCTGGTATTCCATATCGCCGCGGGGATGCTCTTCGGCGGTGCGGGCGATCTCGACCCACTTGTCGATAAAGGCCTTTTCTTCTTTGGCCACTTCTTCGCAGAACGCCTTGCGGGTCGCGGCGTCCTTGCCTTCAACGGCGGCGCAGCGGGTCAGCCAATCGGCTTCGAGCGCCTTGAGTTCCTTGCGGTAAGCCGCTTCATCCAGCTTGCCGGCCACCATGGCGCGGTTGATCTGCTCGCGGTACAGCCAGGAATCCATGGCTTCTTCCTGCTTGTCGTAGGGGAAAACCAGCTCGTCTGCATAGGCGTCAAACCAGAAGGGCTTGAAGGGCGCGATGCAGGGGAGGGACATGCCGGTGCCCCAGTAGGTGGACCTGCCGTCCGGGCGGATCTCGGCGATCAGGCTGGCGGTGGACTGGCAGGTGCTGCCCGTTCCGGCGTGCATGCAGGGCATGTTGCAGGCAAAGGGCTCCCAGGGCTGATAGCTGTTGTGATTGCGAAGCGCCGCCATCATGGTTTCGACCGTGATGTCGCCTTCGTCGCTGCGCATGGTGCGGGCGGTGCAGCTGGAGCGGAGCACGCCGCCGAATTCCACGCTCTGATCGAGATAGGTGCTCGAGAAGCAGAAATCCTTCTCGCTTTCGCACCAGCCCTGCTCAATGGCGTGCTCGATCGTGCCGGGACGGATGCGCTCGTACTTCGTCACGCTCATGACGTTGGAGATGGAGCGGATGTCCTCGACCTTTTCCAGCGCCCAGTACGGGCCGGAGGTCTCGAGAATGTAGGCACAGGTGGGATCGGTCACCAGGAAGGTGTTGTGATACAGGAACGTGCCGTCAAAGGCGCAGTTGCCGCCCTGGCCGTAGGTTTCGAGCATCTCGATGATGACGTTGACCGCTTCTTCGGCGGTTTTGCCGCGTTCGAGGCCGATGCGGAGCATGTCCATGCCCAGCAGCGCATCGCCGCCATAGGGCATTTTCGTCCAGATGGCTTCGTTGCCGATGACCACGCCGTATTCGTTGATGCCCATTTCACCGCCCCAGATCCAGGAGGGCTTGCTCAAAATGAGCGCGTTGGTGTGCGCGGCCTGGTCGATCTCGATGTAGGTGCATTTGACCTTGCTGCCGGGCGCATGGTCTGCTGCGGGAATATGGACGTAATACTGTGGTTCGTTGGGGTCGCGGTCGCTGTTTTTGGCAAAGAGGTTATAGCCGCTCTTCGTGAAACGGCCCAGAGCTACCATGGTATCGCACATGAATGAATTCCTCCTGTCTGTGAGATGTTTGAAAAGAACCGCAGAAATGGAAATGAGAAAAGTGTAAAATGCTACAACAAAAGTATAATATAATTTTCTGTCAATTACATTGTGCAAACGACGCAAAATTTGAGAGATGTATTGTTGAAATGAACAATGAGAGACAAAAATATACTATTGTTTGATAAAATGAGAAAGATTTGAGACGTGCGCCCTGAATTCCGGAAAATAACGGGCGCGCTGAGCGCATTTTGCTGGAAGCTGCGCCAGCGTTCTCCGATTGAACCGGCATACATGCGGCTGTTACAATCCGATTGTCCGCAAAACCCGGCGGGCGAAAGGAGAAGGAATATGACGGCGTTGATGATCCTGTATGCGGCGGCCATCCCCCTCGTGCCGTGGTGGGGCATGGAATACTTCAAAAAACGGCAGGAGCAGGGCAAACGGCTCGTGTGCATGGGCCTGTTTGTGATGCAGCTTTTTCTTAGCGGGGCGGCGGTGTATCTGCGCTTCTTTTCATGAAAAAGATTCAAGCCGCGCCGCAAGCGTTGCAGTGTTGAAAAAGAAATAGCGCGGCATTCACAAACAACGCAAAACTCCCCCGGCAGAAGCACCGGGGGAGTTCCTGTAAAAAAGAAAAGTTGTGCGGGGCAGAACGCGCCTCAGCGCGCGGCCTGCTTTTGCTGCATGAGGCGGATGGCCTCGCGGATGCAGCCAAGCGCCTCTTCCGGCGTGGCGGCGGAACGGACAGCCGCTTCCATGGGGCAGGGGCCGGTGCCGCTGCGGTTTTGGATGCCTTCCACCAGCTGGCCGCAGTATGCGCCGATGCCGTGCTGCTCGAGGAGTACCTTTGCCGCCCGGCTCATGACGGGGGCATACACCTCCCCCGCGCCCAGCAGGACATACAGGAACGCCGGGGCTTTCCCAACGACCTTGTCCGCTGCGGAAAAACCGGCGGGCAGAGCGTCCGCGCCCAGCTTGGCAAGGAGGGGACGAAGCCCGCGCTCGCTGCACTGTTCAAGCTGGCCGCCGAACGCGAACACGCAGGTGCAGCCGCTTTCTTCAAGGAGCGCTTTGGCCTTTTCGGTGTTACTGTTCATTGGCGGCGCGATGCTCCACGCGATAGACGATCAGCGGGATCAGCGCCCACTGCAGCGCGATGCCGAACACGCCGGCCGCGATGCTCGTCCAGATCACAGACACGGGGATTCCGGCGCCGCCGAAAGCATAAGCAGCCAGCAGGATGGCCGCGGCGCGCACCACACGGCCGCCCAGCTGCGCAAGGAGCACCTTGAAAAACACAGGCAGTTTTGCTTCGCGCAGAAGCCCTGCAAACAGGCCGTAGGCGCAAAGCTCGATCATCATGAAGGGCAGCATGGCCGCGCGGGGCATGGCCGTCAGGCCAAAGCTGATGGCGGGGGAGAGCAGACCGGCGGCAGCGCCGGCATACGGGCCGGCCAACAGGCCGACGAGCAGGATGGGCAGATGCATCGGCAGGAAGGTTTCGCCCAGCGCCGTGCCCAGGCCGGAGAGCGCGCCGAGCATGTGGAAGATTTGGGGCAGCGCCACAGCGCCAACAACGGCGGCCAGCGCGGCAAGGGTCTGCGTTTTGACAGACAGGCGGGGCTTGGCGGAAACAGTTGTGTTTGTCATGAGAAAAAACTCCTTTCGGGCAAGGTCGAAGCGGCACATGGCGCAGGCGCGCCCGTTTGAAGCATTTTGAAACACCTGAAACATTGCCCCAAAACGAAAAAAACAGCGCTTGCGCCGGAGGGTTTCTTCCAGAAAATCGTACCACATTTGGCGGGATTTTTCAAAGGGCTTTTTTGGAAAACCAGGCGGAACAACAGAAAATAACAG
>JAEYFO010000240.1 GCA_023402915.1 Bacillota bacterium
CCTCGACGATGATGTTGTCGTTCGTATAGACGCAGATGCCCGCGGCGATGTGCAGAGCTTTTCCCGCGATCTCCGCCGCGGAAAGCTCCGTGTTCTGCATCAGGGCGCGGGCCGCCGCCAGCGCGTACATGCCGCCCGAGCCGATGGTCGCAATGCCGTCGTCCGGCTCGATCACCTCGCCCGTGCCGGACACCAGCAGGATCTTTTCGCCGTCCGTGGCCAGCAGCATGGCGTCCAGCTGGCGCATGGCCTTGTCCGAGCGCCATTCCAGCGCCAGATCGACCGCCGCCCGCTCCAGCGCGCCGGAAAACTGCTCCAGCTTCACTTCGAGCTTTTCACAAAGGGCGAAAGCGTCGGCCACAGAGCCTGCAAAGCCCACCGCCACCTTGTCGTGATAGAGGCGGCGCACCTTGCGCGCCCCGGTTTTCATGATCGTATGCTCGCCCAGCGTCACCTGGCCGTCGCCCGCAATGGCGCAGCGGCCGTCCCGCTTGACGGCGCAGATGGTCGTTCCACGAAAGCCCATGATTGTTCCTCCTCGCTCTGCCGGCGCTCTTTTTTGAAAAAAGCGCCGCAGCTCTGTTTCTCAGACGATAAAACCCCTTTTCCCGCCGAATCCCGCAGGCACAGCGGAAAAGAGCCGTTTTTCCTGGTTTGCTTTGGGAAATGGCCCGCTCCTTTCGAAATTCGGCCTGAGCGCCGCCTTTCAAAAGAGTTGAACTTCTCCCCACCCGCACAGTTTACCGCAGGCAGCAGTCGCCTGTACAGTCTTTCCGCCCAGAATGTCGAAAAAACCTCCCGCCCCGGCAGCGGGCGGGATTTTCCGTTCGAAAAACGGCCTTCCGTTTTTTTCTTCAAACCAGTGTTCCACCAAAAAGACCCGCGCAAACCGGCGGGTCTTTGCAGAAAGGTTCCGACGCTTTTTCTTTCGGTTCAGTCCAGCTGACCGCTCTTTTGGATTTCCTCCAGCGTGGCGAGCGCCCGGTTAGCCAGCGCAGTATAGCGCTCCTGCTTCTGGCGGATATGCTCCGAAAGGGGCGGCAGCAGGCCGTAGCTGATGTTCATGGGCTGAAAATCGCTGCCGCTGTAGCCGGAAATATACCGTCCGAGCGCGCCGGTGGCGGTCAGCGCCGTGAAATCCGGCAGCGGTTCACCCCGCAAAAAGCGCGCCATGGACACGCCCGCCACAAAGCCGCTGGCCGTCGATTCGACGTACCCCTCCACGCCGGTCATCTGCCCGGCGAAGAACAGCTCCGGCCGCTCGATCATCTGATAGTTGGCGTTGAGCTTTCCGGGGGAATGGAGGAAGGTGTTGCGGTGCATGACGCCATAGCGGACGAACTGGGCGTTTTCCAGCCCGGGGATCATGCCGAACACCCGCTTCTGCTCCGGAAATTTCAAATGGGTCTGAAAGCCCACGATGTTGAACAGCGTGCCCTCGGCGTTGTCCTGCCGCAGCTGAACGACGGCAAAGGGGCGCTTTGGGGTGCGCGGGTCGGTGAGCCCCTTGGGCTTGAGCGGGCCGAACGCCAGCGTCATCTCGCCGCGGGCAGCCATGACCTCCACGGGCATACAGCCTTCAAACACCCGGCTGTTTTCAAACTCGTGCAGCTGGACGGTCTCCGCTTCGACGAGCGCGTTGCGGAACGCGAAGTATTCCTCCCGGTCCATGGGGCAGTTGAGGTAATCGTCGCCCCCCTTGTCGTAGCGGGACTGGCGGAACACCTTGCTGTGGTCGAGAGAATCGTAGGAAACGATGGGCGCGGCCGCGTCGAAAAAGTACAGCCCCTCGCCCAGCAGCGCCGCGATGCTCTTGGCCATGGGCTCGCTGGTGAGCGGACCGGTGGCGATGATGCACGGGCCGGTCGGGATGTCCGTCAGCTCCTCTTCCACCACCTCGATCCCCGCGCAGCCGCGGATGCTTTCCGTGATCCTCCGGGAAAAGCCCTCGCGATCCACCGCCAACGCGCCGCCTGCGGGCACGCGGGTCGCGTCCGCCGCCGAGAGGATGAGCGAATCCATCCGGCGCAATTCTTCTTTAAGAAGGCCGACGGCGTTTTGCAGCCGGTCGCCCCGCAGGGAGTTGCTGCAAACCAGCTCGGCAAAGTCCGGATTGTGGTGGGCGGGGGTGAATTTTTTGGGCTTCATCTCCACCAGTCGCACGGACACGCCGCGCTTTGCCAGCTGCCAGGCCGCCTCGCAGCCCGCAAGTCCCGCGCCGACGACCGTGACGGAAGCTGCTTCACTCATCGTTTTCCGCCTTTCTCGGCATTTTCTTGACGAAGCCGCAATCCTTGTTCACGCAGCGCAGCTCCATGCCGCCGCGTCCCTGCTTGCAGACCATGTCGCCGCCGCATTTTTCGCATTTTTCCGCCGACGGCAGATCCCAGGAGATGTAGTCGCACTCGGGATAGCGCTCGCAGCCGTAAAACACCTTGCCGCCGCGGGATTTGCGCTTGATGATGCGCGCGCCGCACTTGGGGCAGGGTACGCCGATGGCCTCGACGATGGCCTTGGTGTTGCGGCATTCGGGGAAGTTGGGGCAGGCCAGGAACCGGCCGAACCGCCCCATTTTGTAGACCATCATCGCGCCGCATTTTTCGCAGGGGATGTCGGACACCTCGTCCTCGATCTTGACCTTTTCGATGGTGGCTTCGGCTTTTTTCAGCTCTTCTTCAAAGGGGC
>JAEYFO010000247.1 GCA_023402915.1 Bacillota bacterium
GGTATACTGAAACAAACAAAGCCGGGAAGGTTTTTGCGGGAAGGGTTTTTGAGATGTATAATCAAAGCGTTGTGCGCAGGGTCATGCGGGGGGACGAGATGGCTTTCCGGATCCTCTTTGAGGATTGGGCGGAGGTGGTCTATGCGCACGCCTATGACGTGCTGCGCGACGAAGAGATGGCGCACGACGTGGTGCGGCGCACGTTTCTGGACGTGTACCGGCTCACGCCCCGGCTGCGGGACGGGCGGCAGTTTGACGAATGGCTCCGGCGGCTGGTGGCCTATCAGTGCTCCGAAGTGGCGCTGGGCCGCCGCGCGCTGAGCGAACCGGCCCGCGAGCAGGACTGGGCGCACATCGCCCGGACGATCGGCATTCCGCCCGAGGAGGAGGAGCCGCCCCGCCGTGCGCCGCAGGGCGGGGCGCAGGAGGAAGAATGGCAGCCCATCCTCTTTTATCCCGAGGAGGACGAGCAGCAATTCTGGTACGATGAGGATCAGGATCCGCCCACGGTGGCCGCCGCGCAGGCCGTTCCCCGGCCCGATTCCCGCAGCACGGATCGGGCGGCGATGGAAGCCTATCTCAAAACCGCCGATCATCAGCCCGATGCGCCGCAAAGCGCCGCGCAGCCGGAGCCGCTTCCCATCCGCCCCCGGGTGAAAAGCGAACCGGCGCTGCCGGAAGAGCTGCTTGCGCGGCCAAAGGAAAAAGCAAAGCAGCCCCGCCGCAGCCGGAAAAAAGCGGCGCAGGGCGAGGGTGAACGGGCGCTTTCGCCGCAAGAGACTGCCGCGCGCGCGGCGAAGAGACGGCGGCGCGGAGACATCGCCGTGGCGTCCATGCTGATCCTGGCGACGGTCCTGCTGGCCGGAAGCGGCGTGCTGCTTTTGCTGATGCACAAGGGCGCGCTGCAAACGCCGGTGTTTTTGCAGGAAGCGTCCTCCGCAGTGGGCGGCTTGTGGGAGGATATCGTGCGTCTCGTCGCAAGATAACCGGGAAAAGGGTGGAAGCGATCTCCGCCCTTTTGTTTTTTGGGAAAGCGGTTTTTTCTCAGAAACCGCGCGCAGCGGAAAAATTCGATTTGATAAATAAAAGATTTAAGGGAATCCTGCATTTTTGTAAAGTTTTGCAGCAAATCATGTAAATTTTCGCTTGAGGGACACGCCCGGCCATGCTACAATAAAGTCGCTTCCTGTGGGAGACCGTGGGAAGCACCTTCAAAAGAGCATAGCAAGCAATGGAATTTTTGCACAAAAATGGGGAGGTATCCTGAAATGGTTCGGAAATCCGCTGCACGTTCTCGTGTCGTTGCCAGCACGATGCTGCGCAATCAGTCTCGCCGCTCTCATCACGTCGCCCGCATCCGCGCGATCCTTCGCGCAAGGGATATGCGCGCTGCCGTTGCGGTGGCCAAGTAAACAGAAGGACACGGAATCTGCGGCGGAAACAGAAGCGTTTCTCTCCCCGCATTCCTCAAGAAAAGCGACCCGGCTGTCAGATGACGGTCGGGTTTTTGCGTCTGAAAGGAGAAAAATCGCGTTTTCGGGGCGGATGTTTGAAAACAGATGGGACCCTCCGATTTTTCAGCAAAGCAAAGCCCAAAGGAGAAACTTCCTATCCGTCCAAAAATTTGCTATAATACTCGCAGAAACAAAATGGGGAGGGAGGCGCGTTTTGAAGCAGTTTTTTCACCGGCTGTTTGAGAAGTTTGGAAAACGCTTTCGGGGCGGTTTTGATATTCCCAAACTGACGCGCTCCATTTTCGGCCTGAGCCTGTTCCAGATGGCGGGCGTGGTGGTGGTGCTGGTGCTTTCCGCCAAGAGCGGACGGCTGGCGCTGTCAAGTCTCATCCTCATGGCGACGGCCGGACTCAGCTCCGTCGTGTCCATTCAGGGCGCGTGGGCATTGCTTCATGCCTACGACCAGTTCCGCGCGGCGGAAGAGACCGTCCGGGAGCTGGAAGAATTTAACCGGACGCTCCGGGCGCAGCGGCACGATTTCAAAAACCATGTGCAGGTGCTTTCCGCCCTTTTGGATATGGAAGAATACGACGAAGCGCGGATGTATCTTTCCAAGGTCAGCAGCGATCTCAAGACCGTGGGCCGGGTCATGCGCACGGCACAGCCCGCCGTCAACGCCCTTTTGCAGGCCAAATCCCTTTTGTGCGAGCAGCGGGGCGTCCGGCTGGAAATGGACATCACGGCCATGCTCAGCACCCTGCCCATGGCGGCGTGGGAGCTTTGCCGCGTGCTGGGAAATCTCATCGATAACGCCATCGAGGCGCAGGAAGCCGCCAGGGTGAAAGATCCCGTCATCCGCCTGACCATGTTCGAGCAGGAAGGCCAGATCGTCATCATCGTCTGGAACAACGGCACGTTTGTGCCGGAGCAGCTGCGGGAAGCGATCTTTCAGCCGGATATTTCCACCAAGGGCAAGGGCCGCGGCATGGGGCTTTCCATCGTGCGCAGCGTCATGACGGAATGCGGCGGCGAAGTGCGGCTCGATTCCGACGAAAACGGCACGGCCTTTACGCTTAAAATGCCCTTTGCGCAGAACGTCGTCGAGGCGGAAGAGGCGCCGGGCGGCGCGGCGGAATGGAAAGATTGAATCGAAGTCAGCAGCCGCTTTGCGACAGTTGGGCGCGCCGGGCGGGGAAATGACCCCATATCCATGGCGGAACGCGCCGGAATTTGATATGGTACACTCACAAGGGGAGCCAGGGAACGCGGCGGGTTTTCAAAAGACGCTCAAAGAGAAGAACGTCGAACGGGAAACCGTGCGCGGCTGATCCGGTTCCGGCAGGGAGGAAAGAAAAATGGAAATTACCTTTGCGCAGTTTGTTCAGGGGTTCACGCTTCCGGTGGTCGTCTGTCTGTTGGTGGGTCTGGTGCTGCTGGTGATCGAGATGTTTACGCCGGGCTTCGGTCTGGCCGGAACGCTGGGCATTGCGGCGCTGTTGCTGGCGGTGGTGCTGCGGGCCGATTCCTTCGCGGCGGCGCTGTGGATGCTGATTTTGGTGGTGGCCATCATCGGCGTGCTGTTTTTGATCTTCCTGCGCAGCGCCACAAAGGGAGCCATTTCCCGTTCGCCGCTGGTACTCAAGGAAAACCTCAACCGGCAGGAGGGCTTTTTGACGACGGAGGATTTGGAATACTTCGTCGGAAAAGAGGGCGAAACCATCACGGTGCTGCGGCCCTCGGGCATCGCGGACATCGGCGGCGTGAAGCTGGACGTGGTTTCTGAAGGGGAATTCATTCCCATCCACTCCAAAATTGAAGTGATCCGCGTGGAAGGACGGCGCATTCTCGTCCGTCCGAAGGAAGAGGAAAAAACGGCCTGATCGTCCGGCAGAGTGCAGAACAGGCGGAAGAAGGGGAGAAAAAAATGAAAGTTTGCCCCAAGTGCGGAAAGCCTTACGGCGACGAAGTGCTCCATTGCAAAAAATGCGGCGTGGAGCTGGAAACCCTTCCGGAGATCACGGCTGCCGACATGCCGCCGGAAGAACTCAAGCGCCGCCGCAAGAAGGACTGGATCACCATGCTCATCGGCATCCCGCTGTTTTTGCTGCTGGTGTATGGCGTCTACCGCGTTCTTTACGGCGCGGCGCTGTAACTTCCAAAAAATTCTGGTTCGTCCCCGCCCTTTTGAGCGGAGCAATTAAAAACGGCTTTGCATCCATTGGTGCAAAGGAAGGAGCGACTACTTATGGGACCCACGATTGCAGCAGTTCTCATTATCGCATTGATTGTTGTTGTGCTGGCAGTTTTCCTGAGCTTTGTGCCGATCAGCCTGTGGATTTCCGCGCTGGCCAGCGGCGTGAAGATCGGCATTTTCCAGCTCGTCGGCATGCGTATCCGAAAGGTCAAGCCCGCCCGTATCGTCAACCCCATGATCAAGGCGACGAAGGCCGGTTTGAGCGTTTCCATCAACAAGCTTGAAGCCCACTATCTCGCCGGCGGCAACGTCGATCGCGTCATCAACGCCCTCATCGCCGCCCAGCGCGCGGGCATTCCCCTCGATTTTGAAAAGGCCTGCGCCATCGACCTGGCCGGCCGCGACGTGCTCAACGCCGT
>JAEYFO010000280.1 GCA_023402915.1 Bacillota bacterium
GGAGGTGCGCGATGGCATCCTCAACCACAAGCGGGACGGAAACGCCGCCACGCTCGAAGGGAAGATCGTCAGCTATGCCGACCGCATCGCCTGTATCAACCACGACATCGACGACGCGGTGCGCGCCCGGGTGCTGCGGGAAGCGGAATTGCCAAAGGAGTGCGTCGCCGTGCTGGGCGATACCCACGGCAGGCGCATCAACAACATGATCCTCGACATTGCGCGCCAAAGCGACGGGCAGAATTTCATCCGGATGAGCCCGGGGTTTGAGCAGGCCATGGCGCAGCTTCGGGATTTCATGTTCCGCAGGGTCTATACCGATCCCCTTGCGAAAAAAGAAGAGGGGAAAGCCCGCGGCGTGGTGGAAAAACTCTTTACCTATTACTGTGAGCACATCGGCGCGCTGCCGGTGGAGTTTCTGCGGCATATCGCCGAGGACGGCGAGCAGGTGGCGGCGGCGGACTACATCGCCTGCATGACCGACCGGTTTGCCGTGCGGCGCTACGAGCAGCTTTTCGTGCCGCAGTCCTGGGGAATTTGAATTTTTTTTCGAAGAAAAGAGACGAAAAAGAAGGAATTCCTTCGAAAACAGCGAACTATATAGCGCATTTGGTCAAAAGACGGCGCGCCGGCCAGCCCTGCGGAAAAACGCTTTTCTTTTCCGATTTCAAACAAGCCGGAAGGGGTTCCCAAACGCCCGGACAGCGTGCGGAAAAGGAAGCGGACGCAGGGAAAGGGCCGGACGGACGCGCCGGAAAAGAGAGGGGGAAACGAATGAGCGGGTTTCCGGAAAGCTGGCTCAACGAGCTGCTTTCGCGCACGGATATTGTTTCGGTCGTGTCGCAGTACGTTTCCCTCAAACCCCGCGGCGGAAGGATGTGGGGCTGCTGCCCGTTCCACGGCGAAAAAACGCCTTCGTTCAGCGTTTCGCCGGACAAGCAGCTTTTTTATTGCTTCGGCTGCCACAAGGGCGGCTCCGTCATCCAGTTCATCATGGAGGAGGAGAAGGTCTCCTTCCGCGAGGCGGTCAAGATCCTTGCCCAGCAGGCCAACATGGAGCTGCCGGAGGAATCGGACGACGGCCAGCTCCAGCGGGAGCGCCGGGAAAAGGACCGGCTGTACGCCGCCTGCCGGGAAGCGGCGCTGTTTTTTCATCAGCAGCTGCGCGCTGACAGCGGGAAAAAAGCCCTTGCCTATCTGGCGCGCCGGGGCATCAAGCCGCAGACGGCCGCCGCGTTCGGCCTGGGCTTTGCGCCGGAAGGATGGGACGATCTTTACCGCTTTTTGAGCCAAAAGGGATATACTGAGCAGGAGCTGCAAAAGGCCGGGCTCATCGTCCGGTCCCGAAAGAATCAGGATCGCTGGTTCGATATGTTCCGCGGCCGGGTGATCTTTCCCATCATCGGCACGTACCAAAAGGTCATCGGCTTCGGCGGCCGCGCCATGGGCGACGAACAGCCCAAGTACCTCAACACCGCCGAAACGCCCATTTTCAACAAGCGAAGCAGCCTTTATGCGCTCAATATGCTCCGCGGAAAAAGCGCCGGACATCTGGTGCTGGTCGAAGGGTATATGGACGTGGTCAGCCTGCATCAGGGCGGCGTGCAAAATGCCGTCGCCACGCTCGGGACGGCGCTGACCAATTCCCAGGCACGGCTGATGAAGCGCTATGCGCCGGACGTATTTGTCGCCTATGACGGCGACCCGCCCGGACAGAACGCCACGCTGCGGGCGCTGGACATCCTTGAGAAGGAGGGATTGAACGCCCGGGTCATCCGTTTTCCCGGCGGCAAAGATCCCGACGAGTTCATCCGCGCAGAGGGGATCGAGGGCTACGAAGCCCTCAAAAAGGACGCCATGGCCGCAAACACCTTCCGCATCGAGCACATGGCCGGTCAGTTCGACCTCATGAGCGAGGACGGGCGGGAGGCGTTCGCACGGAAAGCCTGCAACTTTATCGGAAGGCTTTCGCCGGTGGAGCAGGAACGCTACTATGCGCTGCTTTCTCAAAAAACCGGCTACAGCGTCGATACCCTTCGAAGCGAGGGGCTGCAAAAGCCCGCAGGCGGCGGTCAGACGGCGCAGTCCGGCGGTCCGGTCTCTTCGCCGGATGGAAGGAATAGCCTCTGGTCGAATCGGAATACTACCAATAGTACCCGCGCCCGGCCGGATCGAAGGTTGACGGCGGAGCGGACGCTCCTCAAGCTGGCCATCGAAGAAAGCGGCTATCTGGCGCGGCTCGAACAGCAACAGGCTCTCCTTCAAAAAGAAGAGTGCGCAGGGCTGCTCTCGGCGCTTGTTTCGTCGGAGACCTTCCGAAAAAATCAACAGGCGCCGGCGGCGGACGGACAGGCCTTTGCGGCGTTTTTGTCCGCGCTTCCGGCCGATCAGGCGCGATGCGCAGCGGCGACGGAGACCCTTCCGGCCGCAGACGACGCGCAGCGCTGCTTTGAAGAGTGCGTCGCGACGCTCCGGCGCATGGATCTGACGCAGGAGCTCAAATCCCTTCAGCAAGAGGCTTCTCAGGACGGCGTGAGCCGGGAACGGAAGCTTGAATTATTAAAACGCATCGAGGAATTGAATGGAAAACTGGAACAACACGACGAATGGCAAACGCCAAACGGGAGGTGAGGGAAATGGACGCGAAAGATAAAAAGCAGGCCATGAAAGTGATTCAGGACCTGATTGAGACCGGAAAGGCCAAGGGCAGCATTTCTCAACAGGAGCTGATCAGCACCCTCGAACAACTCGACCTGGACGCAGAGCAGATCGAAAAAATCTATGCGGGGCTGGAAGAACTCAACATCGACGTCGTCAAGGACGCCGACACGGCCGCAGTGCCCCCGGAACTGCTCGCCATCGCCGACGGCGGCGAAGAGGAGGAATCCGCCGAGACGGAGGATCTTTCCGTTCCCGACGGCATCAGCATTGACGATCCGGTGCGTATGTACCTCAAGGAGATCGGCAAAGTGCCCCTTCTTTCCGCAGATCAGGAGATCGAGATCGCCAAGCGCATGGCCGAGGGCGATGAAAAGGCCAAGCAGCAGCTGGCCGAAGCCAACCTCCGTCTGGTCGTGAGCATCGCCAAGCGCTACGTCGGCCGCGGGATGCTCTTCCTCGACCTCATTCAGGAGGGCAATCTGGGCCTCATCAAGGCCGTCGAAAAGTTCGATTACAGCAAGGGCTACAAGTTCAGCACCTACGCCACCTGGTGGATCCGTCAGGCCATCACCCGCGCCATTGCCGATCAGGCGCGCACGATCCGCATCCCGGTGCATATGGTCGAAACCATCAACCGGCTCATCCGCGTCCATCGCCAGCTTCTTCAGGAGTATGGCCGCGAGCCGCAGCCGGACGAGATTGCCAAGGCCATGAACATCTCCGAGGAAAAGGTGCGCGAGATCCTCAAGATCGCACAGGAGCCCGTTTCCCTAGAAACGCCCATCGGCGAAGAGGAGGACAGGCATCTCGGCGACTTGATTCCCGACGACGACGCGCCCGCCCCGGCGGAAGCTGCGGCGTTTGCGCTGCTCAAGGAACAGCTCATCGACGTGCTCGACACGCTTACGCCCCGGGAGGAAAAAGTGCTCCGGCTCCGGTTCGGTCTGGACGACGGCAAAGCCCGCACCCTCGAAGAAGTGGGCCGCGAGTTCAACGTCACCCGCGAGCGCATCCGCCAGATCGAGG
>JAEYFO010000299.1 GCA_023402915.1 Bacillota bacterium
GCGTTGTCCCACGCAGCCTTCACGTCGCCAGAAGCAAAGCCCGCTTCCAGCGCTTCGAGCGCAGGCTCAAAGGCGTCGAGCATGGTCTTTTCGCCGCGCTGGGCGTGACCGCGCATCTTGATGCCGCCGTCCGCCTCCTTGAGCGCGTCCAGCAGCTCCGCTTCCGTGATCTCTTCCTTGCCCGCCAGCTTCATGCCCATCTTCATGTAGGCCGTGCCGTACAGCGGGCCGGAAGCGCCGCCCACGGTGGAGACCAGCGTCATGCCCACGGTCTTGAGGATCGTGCCGATGTCCTTGTCCTCCGGCAGTTTGGTCAGCACCGCTTCAAAGCCGCGATGCAGGTTGATGCCGTGGTCGCCGTCGCCGATGGCCGCGTCCAGATCGGTCAGAAACTGCCACTGTTCTTCGATGCGGGCGGCAATGTCCTTGATGACTGCCACCACGGTTGCTTTCGTAATCATGAGTAAACGCTCCTTTTTCCATGAGCCGAATTCCCCCTGCGGAATGTTGAAAGGCCGCCCTTTTCACAATCGGAAAAGCGACCCCTTCCGCCCGGGAACCGGCTGAACTGCTGGTTGTTTTTTTGAATTTTTTCTCGAAAATGCAAAACAGGCCGTAACGCCCCTTGCGCGCGGAGGCTCACACAAAGCGCTGCCTGCTCCGGCGGGGCGCATGGACGCGCTCCCCCGCCCGGTTGGGCATTCGTTTTCGCGCGGGCAAACAAACAGGGGCGAAGCGGCTGCCTCGCCCCCTGCTGTTGTTGCGTTGGGCTGTCCGCAGAGCCCCTGCGACGTTGCGCGTGCGGGGCGTTGGGCGCTTTTGCTGCTTAGCTGCGGAACGCAATGGTGTCGGCCTTGGCGTCGAGACCCTTCTTGAGCTCGTCATCCAGCTTGAGCAGGGTGATGGAGCAGCCGGCCATTTCGATGGAGGTCATGAAGTTGCCCACGAGGGTCTTGTAGATCTTGATGCCGCGCTCGGCCAGCACGTCATGGACATGGTTGTTGACCACGTACAGCTCCATGGCGGGGGTGCCGCCGAAGCCGTTGACCATCACGGCCACTTCGGAACCGGAGAAGTCCAGATCGGCCAGGATCTTTTCGAGCATTTCATCAACGATCGCGTCGGCGTTCTTCAGCTCGCTGCGATAGGTGCCGGGCTCGCCATGGATGCCGATGCCCATTTCCATTTCGTTGTCAGCCAGCTCAAAGCCGGGCTTTCCGGCGGCGGGAACGGTGCAGGGATGGATGGCCATGCCCATGGTGCGCACGTTGGCGATGACCTTTTCGGCGATGCGCTTGACCTCGGCCAGATCCTTGCCCTCTTCGGCGTAGGCGCCGGCGATCTTGTGGACGAACACGGTGCCGGCCACGCCGCGGCGGCCCACGGTCCACAGGGAATCCTTGACGGCCACGTCGTCGTTGACGACGACCTTATCGACCTTGATGCCTTCCATTTCGGCCATTTCGGCGGCCATTTCGAAGTTCATCACGTCGCCGGTATAGTTCTTGATGACCAGCAGTACGCCTTCGCCGGCGTCCACGGCCTTGATCGCTTCATAAACCTGATCGGGCGTGGGGGACGTAAAGACCGCGCCAGCCACAGCGCCGTCGAGCATTCCTTCGCCCACGTAGCCGCCGTGCGCCGGTTCGTGACCGGAGCCGCCGCCGGAGACGAGCGCCACTTTGCCCTGCTTTTTGTTGGAGCGGACGAGGACGTCGAAGCCTTCGAGACGGGTCACATATTCCGGATGGGCCTTGGCGATGCCGTTGAGCATTTCGTTTTCGACGGTTTCGGGCTTGTTGATGAGCTTTTTCATGAGAACACTCTCCCTTTTGAATTTGTATGGCTACGAGCGCGGCAGAGCCGCGAAAATTGACTGCGGGAAACGGGTCCACCTTGGCAAAGCTCTCTCATACTCTTGAAAATTGCCGGGAAACTCCCTGTTTTTATCTTAGTACAGATACGCGGTAAAATCAAGTAAAAAGAGTGTTTTCACCGGTTTGTTTTTGTAAAGAATCAGCGCGGCGCAACTGTCGGTCACAAATTTCGCCCCGTTTCGGAAAGAAAGAGATCTTTATTCCAAAAACAGTTTGAATTTTTCAAAAACCTGAAAGGTTCCCGGCGCGGGCAGCGCTCAGACCGCGCTCTTTTCCCCGCTATGGCGCTCGTTTTTGGGGATGGCGACGGTGACGGTATATTCGTCCTCCGATTCGACGACGCGGCATTCGGCCGCCAGCCCGGCGGACTGGAGCTGGCTGCACGCTTCCTTCATGGTGTTGACAAACAGGCGGTAATCCCGCACGAGCCGCACGACGCGGGATTTCTGATTTTGGGCGCGTTCGGCCCGCTGCTGCTCCACGCGCGCTTCGAGCATCCCCTCGATCATGCGCTCGGCGTCCTTGACGGAAAGCAGGCGTTCGCGGATCTTTCTGGCTGCTTCGAGCTGGCTTTCGCTGTCCGGCAGGCGCAGAAGCGCCCGGGCGTGGCGCTCGGTCAGGCGGCCCTGGAGCACGGCTTCCTTGACGGACTGGGGCAGCCGGAGCACGCGGAGCTTGTTGGCGACGGTGGATTGATTGCGGCCCAGGCGGGCGGCCAGCTCGTCCTGCGTCAGGCCGAATTCCCGCATGAGGGCAAGGTAGCTTTCGGCCTCTTCAAAAAAATGCAGGTTTTCCCGCTGAAGGTTTTCGACCAGCGCCATGCATGCGCCCTGCACCTCGTCCACCTCGCTGACGATGGCGGCGATGTGGGTGAACCCTGCGATCTTGCAGGCGCGCCAGCGGCGTTCCCCGGCGATGAGCTCGTAACGCTCGTTCCGGAAGCGCACCACGACGGGCTGGATCAGGCCGTACTGGGCGATGGAGCGGGCCAGCTCGTTGAGCGCGGCCTCGTCAAACAGGCGGCGGGGCTGGCCGGGGTTGGGAGAAACTGCGTCGATGGGCAGGTGGACGAGCGCCGCGCCGTCGGGATGGACGGCGGGTTCGGCCGGTTCCGGGCGCCGGATGGGGGCGGGACGGTCGGGTTTTTTCTGCTGCATAAAAGAGAACATGGCGTTTCCTCCCCGTTTGGTGTGGTCGTGTGAAGCGGTGCGGCGGCTCATGCCCCGGGAAATCCTGCGCGAAACAGGGGAAATGTGCCGGGGCGGGGTGCTGTTTTTTGAACAAAGCGTTGTGTGAAGATCGCAAAGCGCTGGAATGATTTCCTTACGGGAGGGGTATTCTCTCTTTTTTCCTGCCCTCCTGCCCGGCCGCCAAAAGCGCCGGTTTTCCGACAAAAGCAGACAAAAGGAGAGGGAAGGCCGGGGAACGTCAGGGGCGCTGTCCTCACCTCGCAATGGTCGCCCCGGTTCGCTGCCGCTTCCGGCGCTTCCTTGCTCAGTGGGCTTCCCCCTCCCTGTTTCGCCCACTGGGCGCGGTCGGGGTCAGCCCCCTTGACCCCGGTCAGGGGATTTTACCGAATTTTCCTGCGGAACATTCGGCATTTCAATAAGGAAGCATGTCACCCTTGCGGGTGACGACCTTTATAAAAATCCCCTGACACCCCAAAAACTTTTCATGAAAAAATATAAAACCGAAGAAGTTTTCGGCTGCCGTCTGATGGAGGATTTTGGAAAGAGCTTCCCTTCTGACGGGGAGGGTTTGAAAGGAGGGACGCTGAAGAGCCTTTTCTTCTGACTTCTAATGGAGCGGAGAGGGAAGAAACGGAGAAAAGAACGTTAAGAATTTGAAGAAACCCGGCCTTGGCCTGTTGGATGGCAGCCGGAACCTTTTTGAAATGGGATTTCCCCAAAAACAACAAACAGCCCCGGAAACCGGAGCTGCCTGTCTGATAAGAATCCCCGGATCCGCCCCTCAAGAGGGCAGAGAGTTTCACCGGCAAAAAGGCTGACGAAAGAAACGACAAAAGCGGCCAACGGCTCGTGGTTAAAACGGCAGTCGGAATTCTTTCAGAATGAGCCTTCCCCAAAAACAACAAACAGCCCCGGAAACCGGAGCTGTCTGTCTGATAAGAATCCCCGGATCCGCCCCTCAAGAGGGCAGGCGGAACCTTTTACAGATTCCATTTTTATTTTGAAAGCTTTTTGGGTTCTTAGGGACTTTTTCTCGAAAAAGTCCCTAAGCGGGGCCCGGGGCAGCGCCCCGGCGTTTCCCCAACGTTTCCCCCAACGTCTCTCCTTACTTCGTCAGATAGGGCGAGCGGATGGGCGCGTTCCACAGGCGGGCGAAGGTGTCGTTCCACTTGACGATGTTCATCTGGAAACCGGCCTGCTCCTGCGTGGTGAGGATCTCGCCGACCCAGTTGTCAACCACTTCGATGCCGAGGGTCTTGAGGTAGTTGACGGTGTCGCGGTAGACGATGAACATCTCCATGAGCGTCGTCGCGCCGGAGCCGTTGATCATCAGGAACACCTTGTCGCCGCTGACCAGGCCGATGTCGTCCACCAGCGCCTTGGCCATTTCTTCGGCCACGTCCTTGGCGGGAGCCAGCTTCTTGCGTCCGCCGCCGCCTTCGCCGTGCTGACCCATGCCGATCTCCATCAGGTCGTCGCCCAGATCGCCGAAGGGCTCGCCGTTGGCGGGATGGGTCGCGCAGCGAGCCGCCACGGACAGCGTGGCCATGCTGTTGGCGTAGTCCCAGCCCAGCTTGGCGATGGTGTCAAGATCCATGCCTTCCTGCGCCGCAGCGCCCAGAATGTGGAACAGCGCGCAGCCGCCGCCCAGACCGCGGCGATCGACCACGTCGCCCATCCTGGCGGGACGGGGCTCGCCGGTGGCGATGTCCTCCTGCGTGATGATCTGGCGCACGGTGAGATCCTCGTCCTCCGCGTCGGCCATGACCATCTTGCCGGTGAGCATGTCGCCCGCGTGGTTGAACGTCACGAGGATCGTGCCGTGGCCCTTGTCGGCCAGCTTGAGCGCTTCAAGGACGGCGTCCGGCGCGGGCGCGGCAAAAATATCGCCCACGATGCAGATGTCCAGGCCGCCTTCGCCAACGAAGCCTTCGAGCGCGGGCTCATGGCCGCCGCCGCCGTAAGCGACGATGGTCACGCGGTCGGCGTCCGCCAGCTTCTTGTTGATAATCATATGGTCTTTCTTTTCGATCAGCTTCGGGAATGCCATGGCATAGCCTTCGAGCAGATCGTCAGCCAGCGTCGCGGGATTGTCGATGAACTTCTTCATAATAGGGGTCATGGTCTGTTCCTCCTGTTTTTTTGATTGAATGTGCGGAAAAGCGAGATGGTTCCGGAGTTGTTTTCGCTGCCTCAAAAGCCCGGCAGTTCGGGCAAATCCATCGGTTTTGGAAAGCGCCTTCAAAAAAAACGCTTTAAGAAAAGCGGCTCTTGAAACACGGCCTGAAAGCCCTGCTTTTGAACCCTCTTTGAACCTGCGCAAAGCCCTGCGCGATTTTGGGCGTCACAGCGCTTCCACCGCCCGGGCAAAGCCCTCAAACACCAGCGCCATGGACACCGAGCCGGGATCCGCGTAGCCGAGGGTGCGCTCGCCGTAGCTCTTGGCGCGGCCGAATTTGGAGGTGAATTCCTTCGTTTTGTCCGAACCGGCCTTCGCCGCGTCCGCCGCCGCCCGCAGGAACGCCCTGACGTCGTCGCCGCCGGCCTGAATGGCCTCGTTGGCGGGAATGAGCGCGTCCATCATGGTCTTGTCGCCCACCTTCGCGCCGGAGAGCGCGTCGAGCTTGTCGAACGCCGCCTGAAACATGGCCTTGACCATGGCCGCGTCGCAGTCGCCCTCGCCCACGCCGCGGGCAAAGCCGCCGAAGAACGTGCCGTACAGCGGGCAGGCAGAGCCGCCCGGCAGGCTGCGCAGCTTCTTGCCGACGGTCTTGAACAGCCCGGCCGTGTCGCTCGCCGCCGCGCATTCGTCAAGGATCAGCCCGCCGATCTTGCTGACCGTGATGCCGTGATCGCCGTCGCCGATGCGCGCGTCCAGCTCGGAGAGCATGTGCTCGTTTTCCTGAAACAGGTGCGCCGTCGTCTCCAGCATGGATTTCCAGTTGTCAAACGTGAGTATCATTTGTTCCTTTTCCTCCGGTATTTGGTTGTGTGGAAGAGAGAAAATTATTTTATCAGACAAAATATCCGGCAGAGTGTGGTTTGCTCAAAGGATTTGCGATTGCTTTCTTCATGAATTATGATAAAACACGAGATTTACATTCGTCAATTCTTTTTTATGGATTCGATTACTATTTCACATATGTTCCATTTTGTTGAGGATTCAAATTTTCCCGATCAAAAAATTTCTGGCGGAAAAGTTTTGCCGGGAAATTCCGTCTGAATCCAAAAAGAAGAAAGCGTTCCACAAAAAAAGAAGAGGAAAGTTCCTCTTCTTGCGTTTGAACCGTTCGGAAGCCGTACAAGGCCGCGCAGCGCTTTGGAGAAAGGGCTCAGCCCCGCCTTCCGGCGGCCTCTTCCTTTGAGAGCTGTTCCCAAAGGGTCATGACCTGCCCGGCGACGGTTTCGTCCAGCACCATATGGGTGAACAGGCCGCTTCGCAGCGCGCCGAGGGCGGCGGAAGCGGGCAGGTTCCCGGAGCACAGCCCCAGCACACAGCGGGCGCGGCGCAGCTGGTCGGGCGCGATGCCGATGCACCAGTCGTTTTCGCCGGAGATGAAGCGCCCCTGCACGTCGTAGAACCGGGACACCACAGCGCCCACGGCGCGTTTTTGGGAAAGCACCTTGCCAAAGCGGGCGGCCGTGGCCTGATCGGGCATGGTGGGGTACCCGCTCACGCGCACGACAGCCACGTCCAGCCCATTCCAGAGCGAGTGGGCGTCGCGGAAATTCTGCGTGGCGGCGAACAGCTCCCGGTCGGCCATGGAGCCGGGAAACGCGGGCGCAAACAGGCCGCAGGGTTCGTCGCCGGTTCTTTCGCAAAACAGCCGGACGATCTCGTTGGGGTTGTAGCCGCGGTTGGAAACGTTGGACGTGCCGATGAGCGGCACGGCGCGCCCCCGCCGCTCCCGCGCGCCCTCAGGGAACTCCCGGGCGAAGCGGTCCACGAGCGAGCCCCAGCCCAAGCCGATGACGGCGGCTTTTTTGAGCGGTTCCTCCGCAAGGCGCATCGCCTGCGCGACGATGTTCAGCTCGCCGTCCTCCCCGGCGGTGCGGGGCACGACGACCGCGCCCGCAAGGCCGAAGGTCTCGCAAAGGGCTTTGGCGGCGTATTCGTTGTTTTTGAGCGGGGAACGGATGATGACCGTCACGATCCCCAGCTTTTTCGCCTTTGCCAGGAGCTTGCTCACCAGCGGGCGGGAGACGTTGATTTCCCTGGCAATTTCATTTTGACTGAGATTTTCCTCGTAATAGAGTCTGGAAACGAGGAGCAGCCGTTCGATTTCCTGCTCACTGGTATACACGGAACGAAAAACCCCCTCAGTCAACCATGGCAAGACCGGCTTTGAGCCGCGCGAGGGATTCTTCCCGGCCAAGGAGCAGGCCGATCTCGATGGGGCCGCCGGGCGTGACGGACAGGCCGCTCAGGGCGATGCGCACCGGCCAGAACACCGTGCCGGTCTTTCGCTCCGTGGCGGCGGCGTAGTTCATCAGGCAGTCGTGGATGGCGCTCTCCGTCCATTCGGGCAGGGCGGAAAGGGCGTCGATCACGTCGGTGAGGACGGCCCTGGCCACTTCGGGGCTGCACTTGGACTTTTTGTTGGTGAACAGCTCGATCTCATAGGGCAGGCGCTTCGTCAGAAACTCCACCTTTTCGGGGATCTGGGCGAAGTATTCCACCCGGGGCTGCATCATGCGGTCCAGAACGTCCAGATGCTCCCAGCCCGCCACGCCGGCCCGCTCATACCAGGGCAGGGCGTTTTTGCGGAAGTCCTCGGGGGAGAGCTCGCGCACGTATTCGCCGTTGAGCCAGGTGAGCTTGGCGTTGTCGAAGATGGCGGGGGATTTGCTCATGCCGCTGACGGAGAACGCCTCGATCAGCTCCTGCATGGAGAACTTTTCCTGATTGGTGCCGGGGTTCCAGCCCAGCAGGGCGATATAATTGACGATGGCTTCCATCAGATAGCCCTTTTTGCGGAAATCCTCATAGGAAGCGTCGCCGTCGCGCTTGGAGAGCTTTTTGTGCGCGTCCTTCATGATGGGGGTCATGTGGATATACTTGGGGATCTCCCAGCCGAACGCTTCATAAAGAAGGTTATACTTCGGGGTGGAAGAGAGGTACTCCATGCCGCGCATGACGTGGGTGATGCCCATGAGGTGGTCGTCGATGACGTTGGCGAAGTTATAGGTGGGCAGGCCGTCGGCCTTGATGAGGACGTTGTCGTCGAGCGTGTCGTTTTCAACGGTGATGGTACCGAAGATCTCGTCGGTGAAGGAGGTCTTTCCGGTGGTGGGGACGTTCTGGCGGATGACGTAGGGCACGCCCGCGTCCAGCCTGGCCTGCACTTCTTCCTTCGAGAGGTTCAGGCAATGCTTATCGTACTTGAACGTGCCGCCGGCCCTGGTCACGGCCTCGCGGCGCTCTTCCAGCTCTTCCTTCGTGCAGAAGCAGTAGTAGGCGTGGCCGCTTTCGACGAGCTGCTGCGCGTACGGGAGGTAGAGGGCTTTGCGCTCGGTCTGGACATAGGGGCCGACGGGGCCGCCGATGTCGGGGCCTTCGTCCCAGTGCATGCCCACTTCCTTGAGCGTGTGATAGATGATCTCCGTCGCGCCTTCCACAAGGCGTTCCTGATCGGTATCTTCGATGCGGAGGATGAACTGGCCGCCCTCATGCCGGGCGAACAGGTAGGCATACAGCGCCGAGCGCAGGTTGCCGATGTGCATATAGCCCGTCGGGCTGGGGGCAAAACGGGTGCGAACCATTGCAAATTCTCCTTATGGTTTAGTCAGGGGA
>JAEYFO010000311.1 GCA_023402915.1 Bacillota bacterium
TCTTAACTTTTTGCATTTTTTACTTCATTTTTTTGTTTTTCGTGACGGAAATTTCTCCAAAATCGTCTTTGCGCGCGTCAAACCGGGCTGATCCCCTGCGCCCCGCTCCCTTCCGGCGCCGGCGGCAGGGGGTGAAAGGCCGCGATCATGATCGTCGTGCTGCCGCCCTCGACGGGGCCTTCCATCAATTCGATGCGCTCGACGTTCTCCGCGTCCACCAGCACGACCGGGGAAAGCAGGGATTTTCCCAGCCCTTCCAACACGTCCAGATCGGCCTTGAGCACCACCTGTCCCACCGTGACCCGCTCGCCCGGCTGGCGCAGGCGGGTGAAGCCCCGTCCGTCCAGCTCTGCCGTGCCCATGCCCACGTGGACCAGCACCTCCCGCCCCTCGTTCGTGCGGACGCTGAAGGCGTGGTTCGTCGAAAAGACCCGTTCGAGCGTGCCCGTCACCGGCGCGCGCACCGTGCCGCTCGACGGAACGATGGCCACGCCCTCACCCACCAGCTGCTCGGAAAAGGCCGGCTCTTCCACCTCCGAAAGGGGAATGGAGCGCCCCGTCATGGGCGCAACGACGTTCAAAACCATCTTTTTTCCGGTTTTCTGCTCCTTCTGCTCGTTTTGTTCTCTGGCTTTCTGCTGCCCGTTTTCTTCCTTTGGCAGTTCGTTCATGGCCTCTTTCCCCCTTCGGCGGCTCTTCGCCCCTGTTTCGCTGCGTTTTGGCTGTTGTTTCTTTAGATTGCCCTGCATTTTCGGTTTTTGACGGGCGCAAAAAAATTTTTCTTTGGAAAAGCCTTTCAATTTTCCCTTTTTTTGGAACTTTTTGGCTGTGGATTTCGTTTAGGAAATAAAGCGCTTTATCCCAACTGATTTTCAAAAGGAGGTTCCATGAAAAAGCTCATGAAATCCATCGCCCTGCTTCTGGCGCTCGTCAGCGCGCTGATCCTTCTGCCCGCGGCCGCCCTCGCCGCGCCCGCGGATTACGAACTGCCCGCATTTTCCCGTATCTGGGGCACGATCAAAGAACTGAGCGAAGACGAAAACGGCAACCGCTCCGTCTGGATCTCGGACGGCGCCGGAGAAGGCGACGGCGTCGTTCTCTATCTGACGGACAGCACTCCCATCGTAGACGATGTGACCGGAAAGCCCGTGGACTTTTCCGAACTGAAGGAGGGCGACAGCGTTTACGGCTGGTACGGCCCCTATATGACCATGAGCCTGCCGCCCCAGTCCACCGCTGCGGCGCTGGTGGTCAACATCCCCGCCGACCATGGCGCCGGTCAGCTTCAGGAAGTGACCTACGCTTCCGTTGACGCCGACGGCACGCTGGCGCTCGCTTTTGAGCGCAATTCGTGCGAACAGATCGCGGGCAATTTCAAGATCACCCGCTTCGGCACGGACGAGACCGCGGACGCTGCCGCGCTGCATCCCGGCAGCCGCGTGATCTTCTGGAGGGCGGAAAACCGCATGGTGCTGCTCGACAGCCCCTATGAAAACTGGGTCACCGTAGCGCTTGACGGCACGGTCCGCGTCAACGGCAAGGCCCTTTCCGCCAAGGCGCAGATCAAAGACGACGAAACCTACCTGCCCTTTTCCCACGTGGCGCAGAAGCTGGGCTACAAAGTCACCCGAAACGCCGGCCGCACCCGCTATACGATCAGGAAAGACGGCAAGACCGTGCTGACCATCGCCGTGGGCAGCGAGCTGTTCCGGAACGCTGAGGGGGACGACGTGGCCACTTCTCCCGCCTTTGTTGAAAACAACCGGCTGTACGCGCCGCTCTCCATGCTGGCGTTTTTGAGCGGGGACATCTGGTTCTAAACGCAACTTCTTCTGCCTGCGCCGAAAAAACGGCTGCGCCCCCCTTTTGCAGCCCCGGATCGCTCCATGCTCCAAGGCTCCTTCTTTTGAAAAGAGGGAGCTTTTCTTTTTTGCAGAGGTTTTCTTCTTTATAAAAAAGCATGGAAGCGTTCCCGGCTCATTTGGCAAAAATCGTACGGTTTTTCTCCCAGAGGCGCATCTGCCGTCCGTTTTTCCATAAATTTTTCGAAAAAGGCCGCTCTCCTTTCTTTCAAAAGCCGTTCGCCTTCTTGTCAGAGCAGGGCAATTTCCATGAAAAATTTGTTCAAACCTATTGACAAAATCGCGAATCGGGAGTAAGTTATATATACAAGTACAGATAGGGACGCAGCGGTATTTCCGAATCGCCCCTGCTGTCAAGCAAAGCGGCCATGTTTTTCCATGCCGTGACCGACTGGAGGAACGACATGCTCGACCGCAACAATCCCAAACCGCTCTACGCGCAGCTGGAGGATCGTCTCCGCTCCTGCATTCTCAGCGGAGAATGGCAGGCCAACCACGCGATCCCTTCCGAAAACGAGATGAGCCGCACCTACGGCCTGAGCCGCATGACCGTCCGTTCCGTGGTGACGACGCTGGTCAACGAGGGGCTGCTCTACCGCGTGCAGGGCAAGGGCACGTTCGTTGCCGAACCGAAGATCTCCACCCGCTCCCCCGCCTATCTGGGCGTGCGCGAGCAGCTTGAACAGATGGGGTATCAGACCTCCACCCGGCTGGTGACGTTCAACACCATCGAGGCCAACGGCCACGTCGCCGCCATGCTGGGCATCCAGCGGGACGATCCGGTCTACTTTCTCGAGCGCGTCCGCTACGCCGGCGGCCGCCCCATCAGCATCCACCGCTCCTATCTCCCCTGCGCGCTCTGCCCGGCGCTGGCCGACAAGGCCCTTGAGGGCGAGCAGCTGTGCGTGATCCTCGAGCGGGAATTCGGCTTCAAAACCGCTTTCGTTTCCGAAACGCTCGAGTCCATCATGGCCAGCGCGTCGGATGCAATGCTTCTCCAGATCGAGCAGGGCTTCCCCCTTCTTCGGCTGGAGGACGTGAACATCACCGCCGCCCATCAGCCCTTCGAATACACGACGGTGCTGTTCCGGGGCGATAAGATCAAGCTCCATTTTGAATACGACGCCTGAGCCGGAAGGAAACTCTTTCGCAGGCAAGGCCAAACCCCGGCCGGCCGCAGACGCGGCAAACGGCGGGAACCGGCAAACGTCAGAATTTGATACAGGGACGGCTGCAACTGCTTTTTCGCAGCTTTCCCTGTAAAAAATACCAGCAAGTTGTATATACAGGAATCAACACGGACGAGCAGGAACTTACAGAGATCGACCTGTCAATTTCGACAAAGTGAGGGAGTATTATGAAAGACAATCGCTTCATGCAGATCCTTCTGGACGCCAAGGCCACCCATACCGCTTCCGCCTCGATCAATATCCTCAACTACAACACGGCCCGCGCCGTCCTCCACGCCGCCGAACGGGCAAACCGCCCCGTCATCATGCAGCCCTCCACCGGAACGGTGCGGCGCTACGGCGTGCAGGAAATGTTCCGGATGCTCGACGGCCTGCGTCAGGGCGCGTCGGTTCCGGTGGCGATCCACCTCGACCACTGCGGCGACTGCGCGCTGGCCAAAGCCTGCATCGACGCGGGCTGGGATTCGGTCATGATGGACTTTTCCGCCCGCCCCATGGAAGAAAACGTCGCCCTCACCGGCGAGATTGTCCGCTACGCCCACGAGCGGGGCGTGGCCGTCGAAGGCGAGGTGGGCGTCATCAGCGGCGTGGAGGACGACATCAGCCACGAAACGGCGCACGCCGCCACCTATGAGGACACCGTCGCCTTTATTGAAGCCTCCGGCGTGGACGCCATCGCCCCCTCCATCGGCACGGCGCACGGCGTGTACGTCGGCACCCCCGTGCTCAACTACGAGCTGGTCGGGCGCATCGGCAAGCTGGAAACGCCCCTGGTCGTTCACGGCGGCACCGGCCTTTCGCCCGAGGCGTTCCATAAGCTCATCGCCCTGGGCGCGGCCAAAGTGAACATCTCCACCGCCCTCAAGCAGGTCTATCTGGGCGAGAGCCGCCGCCAGCTGGAAAATCCGAAGATCAGCCCCGTCGATTTCGACCGCGCCGTGGAGCTGGCCGCCACCGACCTGATGGAAAAGCACATCCGCCTCTTCGCCGGAGAGGACATCGCGCTGTAACGCAGGAGCTTCCCCGCGCTTTGCGCACTTTCCCGGTTTTTTGATCGTTCCAACTCCCCGCACTGCTCCAAAGGAGGAACTTCCATGAAAGCCCCTTATGAATGCGATCTGCACAGCCACACCGTCGGTTCCGACGGCAACGATACCCCCTATGAACTGATCCAGAACGCCCTTGCCCGCGGCATGAAGGTGCTGGCCGTCACCGACCACGACGTGCTGCCCCCGGCGTTCGTGACGCTGCCCGACGGCTCGCAGCAGGAGATCTGCTCCTATGCGGCGGAGCGCGGCCTGTGCCTGCTTCGCGGCATTGAATATTCCTGCGAGACCACCGTGCAGGACGTCCACATCGTGGGCCTGGGCTGCGACTGGGACGGCGACATCATGAAAACCGAAGTGGAAAAAATCGCCCAGAGCAAGGCTCGCGCCTACGAAGAGACCGTGCGCCGCCTGAACGAGCGGGGCTATGCGATGGAGCTTGAGGAGCTGCTGACCATGGGCGGCAAGCGCATCGATCTGACGGAACTTCAGAAAAAGCGCATTTTCGACATGATGGCGCTCAAGGGCTATACCACCGACTGGAAGAGCGCCAAGCTGCTCGTGCGCGAGGACCCCTACCTGAGCGTGGAACGCGAAAAGCCCGCCGGAGCGGACATCGTGCGCGCCATCCATGCCGCGGGCGGCGTCGCCATTTTGGCGCACCCCTGGCTCATCGACGAGACCGTCGAGCACGACGGCGTGCAGAAAACCCGCTGGGAGTACATCTGCGGCCTGATCGACGCGGGGCTGGACGGCATCGAGATCCGCTACACCTACGACAAGACCAGCTGCAAGGACAAACGCCCCCGCGAGGTGATCTGGGAAGAAATCTATTCCCTCGCCAGGGACAAGGGCCTGTTCTTCTCCGGCGGCTCGGACTATCACGCCGACGCGAAAAAAGGCACGAAGAACCCCCGCGAGATCGGCGAATGCGGCCTGACGTTCGAAGAATTCCTGTCCGTCCCGCAATTCCGCCGGCTCTATGAGCAGGTCATGAACGGCGCGCGCGAACGGGAGACGAACCTGGCCGGCTGAGTATTGTTCCAAAAACCAAATGCAAACAGGCATCAAGCGCCCTCTCCAGCAGCATGGAGGGGGCGTTCTGACGGAAGCGGCAAAAGCGTTGACAGGACCTTCCGTTGACAGGGACATCTACGGTTCTTGCCGTGTGCCCCGAAGGGGTGCGGACAAGCCTGTGCCCCGCCGTGTGCCCCCAAAGGGGTGAAGGGGTACGCCGCCCGCAGCGTGCCGTTTGCCCCGAATAGAACCACCCATAGGACGCAAGGGGCGCTTCCCCGTGCGCACAAATTTTCAAAAAATAAACGACCGGACGCTTTCGAACCGTTTTTTGAAAAGCGCTGCCGCAAGCCCTGCCGGGTTCGCCTGTGCGGCGCGGCGGGAGAACCTCTTTGCGTCCGGCGACCGAAAGGCCAACTCCGCCGTTCGCTCCTCAAAGCGCCGTCCCAGCAGCGGCTTTGCGCCCTTTTCCAGCGGCGGGAAGCCGCGCCGGTTCCGCCGGTTTGCGCAGCGCGTTTTTTCAAGGAGCGCCTGCCGAAGCGCCGCCGTTTTCGTTTTTTCAGCCCGGCGGCTGCAAATCCTATTCCAAACCTCCGGCATTCCGAGCAGCCGGTATCCTCGCAGAACATCCGCTTTTCCGCCGCGAACGAACAGCCCGTCCGCCGTCGGGGTGCGACAGGTTCTCCCGGTCTGCGCGGCGTTTTTCTTTTTGGTGGGCTTCCCTTTTGGACGGCCTATGCTATAATACGGGCGGATTCATAGCCGTACCTGCGTTTTTGCCGGTGCGCGTCTTTTTCTTTTTTTCAACACTTCTGTTTTATAAATAGATACATTTTATCCTACAGGAGGTTCGCCATGCGAATCGTTATCGTCGGGGGCGGCAAGGTGGGCAGCACGCTGGCCGCAGAACTGACCCGCGAAGGGCACGATCTGGTGCTGATCGACAACAATTCCAACGCCCTGCGCACGTCCACGAACACGCTGGACGTCATCGGCGTACAGGGCAACGGCGCCACTTACGACGTGCAGAAAGAGGCGGAAGTCAACAAGGCCGACCTGCTCATCGCCGTCACGTCGAGCGACGAAGTGAACATGCTCAGCTGCCTGCTGGCCAAAAAGCTGGGCGCGCGCCACACCATCGCCCGCATCCGCAACCCCGAATATTCCAGACAGCTGATGTTTTTGCAGGACGAGCTGGGGCTCTCCATGGCCATCAACCCCGAGCAGGCGGCGGCGGACGAGATCTCCCGCATCCTGCGCTTCCCCTCCGCGGCGAAGATCGACGTGTTTGCCCGCGGCCGGGTGGAGCTGGTGGAATTCCGCATCAACGAGACCTGTCCGCTGGCCGGGCAGCAGCTTTCCGCGCTCTATGGCCGCTATCGCCTCAAGGTGCTGGT
>JAEYFO010000321.1 GCA_023402915.1 Bacillota bacterium
CGCCCAGGGCGCTGCTCAGCTCGTCGATGAGGGCGTTGAACGCCGCCTTGAGCTGGTTGGCGTTGCTGTCGAACACGGCTTTCATCTCGGCGGCGCTGCGCTGCGGGCGGTCGGCTTCCGCGGAAACGGGCTGCGTCCAGACGGTGATCTTGTGATCGGTGATCATGAAAAAACTCCTCCTTCGTTCTTCGTTGTTCGTCTGTTTTTCTTCTTGGAAACTGCGCGCCCGGAGCCGGGTTTTGGAACGATCCAAACGCGCTGCGCCGGGCGGCGGAGCAGCTTTACCGTACCGGAAAAAACGTGCCGCAAAGTGCTTTTTGAGGAGCATTTTTTCTCAAAAACAAAACAACAAAAAAACAAAGACCTACAGCGACGGCGGACGGCTGCGGGTGATGCGCTTTTCAAACGCGGCGACGGCGTAATACATCACGGCCGCCAGCAGGCAAAGGATCACCACGCTGGCCATGACGATATCCAGCTTGAACACCTGCCCGCCGTAGACGATCAGGTAGCCAAGCCCGGCGCGGGAGATGAGAAATTCCCCGACGATCACGCCCACCCAGCTCATGCCGACGGACAGCTTCAGGGCGGACACCATGGTGGGCAGGCTGGCGGGCAGAACGAGCATCCGGAGGATCTGGAATTTTGTTGCGCCAAAGGAACGCATCAGCACGAGCTTTTCGTCCGACGCTTCGGAAAAGCCCGTCGAAATGCTGGTGATGGCCACGACGACGCTCACCAGCACGGCGATGGTAATGATGGCGGGCATCCCCGTGCCCATCCAGACGATCAGCACGGGGCCGAGGGCGATCTTCGGCAGGGAATTGAGGATGACCAGATAGGGGTCGAGCACCCTTGCCGCCGTGGGAAACCACCACAGCAGCACGGCAAACAGCGCCCCAAGGCCGGTGCCCAGCACGAAGCCCAGCACGGTCTCCCAAAGCGTCACGCCGATGTGGGAAAGGAGATCGCCGGTTTGCAGCAGCTGAAGCACTGTGGAAACGATGCGGCTGGGCGCGCTGAAAATGAAGGGATCCAGCAGCCCCAGCCGGGTGCAGCCCTCCCAAAGGGCGAGGAACGCCAGCAGCACCAGCAGCCGGGACGCGCGAACGACCCGCCGCTTGCGCCGGAGCGACTGGAGATAGGCGCGGTGCTCGGGGGAAAAGGAGGCGGGGGGCGGGGAACTGCGGGACGCCGCCCCGTCCGGGGCGGAAGGGACAATGCGCTCAGGCATGAAAAGTCAGCTCCTTTTGGATGGATTCAAAGGGAAGCTGCCGCGCCGAGAGGGGCTGCGGCAGGCGTTGGGGTCGGAAAACCGGGCGGGAACAGGGCGCGCCCCTTTGCCGCAAAGGGACGTCGGAATCGTTTGAAAAATAGCACGCAAAACGGCAAGGAGCGGCGAGCTTGGAAAGAGCGCTGCCCCGGCCGGGAAGCAAACCCGAAGAACGCGGCGGTGTGGGCGAACGCCTTTTGAAAACAAGTCCCCCCGGCGACTGCGGGCGGACGTTTTGGGAAACAGTCCTTCCCGGCGGGAAGTGAATGTTTTTGAAAAGCAAACCCTCTCAGCGGGGAGCGGATACATTTTTTGAAAAAACAGCCTTCCCGGTGAGGCGGACGTGCTTTTTTGAAAGGCAAGACCTTTCGACAGAGGAAGGCGGGAGCCTTTTTGGAAAAGCCCGCGGCGAGATACAGCCGGACGGTTTTTGAAAAACAAACCCTGCCGGTGGGCGCGGGCAAGCGCTTTTGAAAAGCAAACCCTATTGACGGGTACGAGCAAGTGGTTTTTGAAAACACCCCGGAGGACGCGGGCGCGCGTTTTTGGAAGAACAGGTTTCCAAAGAAAACGGTGCAGCGGCGTGCGGCCCAAAACCCGCCGTTCAGCCGGGCAGCTCCAGCTCCTTCCAGATGCGGTCAAAATAGTTCCGGAACCGGGGCGAGCCGCGCCGCTCCAGCGGAGAGCCGTCCAAGTCGATGGGGATGGAGCAGCGCACGGAAGCGGGCCGGGCCGAAAAGACGACCACCCGGTCGGCCACGCTGATGGCCTCGGAAATGTCGTGGGTGACGAACAGCGCGGTCTTTTTCTCCCGGCGGATGATGGCGCTGATCTCGTCGCCCAGCATCAGGCGGGTCTGGTAGTCCAGCGCGGAAAACGGTTCGTCCAGCAGCAGGATCTCCGGGTCGGGCGCGAGCGTGCGGATCAGGGCGACCCGCTGGCGCATCCCGCCGGAAAGCGCGGAAGGGCGCTGGGCGCGGAAGTCGTACAGGCCGTAGGTTTTCAAAAGGGCTTTTGCCCGCTCCTGTCCGCTCTCAACAGCGCCGCGCACCTCAAGGCCCAGCAGGACGTTCTGCCAGATGGTGCGCCATTCAAACAGGTGATCCCGCTGAAGCATATAGCCCGTGGCGGCGCTCGGGCCGGTGATCTCCCGGCCGCGCAGCAGGATCTTTCCGCTGCTGGGATGCAACAGCCCCGCCGCCATGGACAGCACCGTGGACTTTCCGCAACCGGAAGGGCCGACGATGGCGACGAATTCGCCGGGCGCCACCTCAAGGTTCAGGTTTTGAAGGGCGAGGGTCTCCGCTCCGGGCGTATGATAAATCAAAGAAACGTTCTGGAGGCAGAAAATGGGTTCCATGGACGGTTCCTCCCGGTCGTTGAATTTGAAAAAGTTGAATTTGAAAAAACAGGAAGGGCGCGGCGCAGACAAAACAGAAAAAACGGGCTGCGCTGCACCTGTTGACAATATATTCCCGCGGGAAAAGAATGTGAAAAACGCGGCGGAATGCGAGAGGGAGGGCTCTTCCTTTCAAAAAGCAGAGCGCACCGGCGCGGTGAAGCGCAGGTCAGGCGCGCCGGCGCGGCAATGCGGACGATTCTTTTCAAACAGACAAAATCGTCCGAAACGCTTTTTTCCGAAAAACAAAAAAGAGCGGAACGCGCCGCTCTTTTTGGAGAAAGAAGAAAAGCAGAAGTCAAGGGCTTCCCGCAAAGGAAGAAACCGCCGGACGGAGGTCAGCGCGCCTTTTCGGCCAGCGAGTTATCGACGATCGCCGCAAAGGGCACGCGCTTTGCCAACTCGCCCGCCGTCTCGATGATGTCCTGCATCCGGACAAAATCTTCCTCCGCCATGACGGGCGAGACGCACCACGCGCCGATGTCCTGATAGTTCTTTGCGACCGCCGTCAGCAGGGCTTCGTCGGAATCGGGAAACTGGGGCGCGATGACGTGGGCGATCTCTTCGGGCGTGTGCTCCGCTACCCATTTTTGTCCCTTGGCCACAGCGTTCAGATAGCGCTGGTACAGGCCGGTTTTTTCCGAGAGGCTGCTTTTTTTGACCAGATAGGCCGTAAAGGGCACCGCGCCGCTCTCCGCGCCGACGGCGGCTACCAGATGGCCCTTGCCTTCCCGCTCGCACAGGCTGGCCGTCGGTTCAAACAGCGTCACATAGTCCGCGTCGCTCCCCTCGAACGCCCCGGCCATGAGGTTGAACTGAATGTCCGTGCGGACAAAAACGTCCTCTCCGGGCACGAGCCCCTTTTGCCGCAGGACGTATTCGAGCGTCATCAGCGGCATCCCGCCCTTGCGCCCGCCGATGATCGTCGCGCCCCGCAGGCTTTCCCAGGTGAAGTCCGGATCGTCTTTTCGGCCGACGAGGAACGAGCCGTCCCGCTGGGTCAGCTGGCCGATGACAACGGCGTGATCCTCTTTTCCTTCATTATAAACGTACACGGCGGTTTCTGGCCCCATCAGGCCGATGTCCGCGTCGCCGGAGAGCACGGCGGTCATGCTCTTGTCCGAGCCGCCGCCGTTGACCAGATCGACGCGCAGCCCCTCTTCTTCAAAAAAGCCCAGCTCCATGGCGGCGTATTGCGGCGCGTAGAAAACGGAATGGGTCACTTCGTTGACGGTGATGGTCTCAAGGCCGTCGGACGCGCAGCCCAGCAGCAGCAGGCCCGTCACAGCGGCAAGCAGCCCTGCGAGGGATTTTTTTGCCATCGTTGCCCATGTTGCCTGTTTCAATGGATCGTACCTCCCTGCGATAAAATGGGGTGAAAGGGATCGAAAGCGCGCGGCCCTGCGCCGCAGCTATGCTTATCATATGAAGCAGGGCGGCGCGCGGTGAACGCAAAGCGGGGAAGGACGGGCAGGAAAAGGGGAGCGTTTGCTGGAGAAGAATCGGGGAGCAGGGCGCGAGGGGCGTTGGAAAGAGCGGGTTTTGGGAGAGAGGAAGAGTGGAGAGGAAGAGAGTTGTTGGAAAAAGAAAACCGCGAAAGGGGACGCGGAAAGCGGTTTTGTCAAAAGGAAAACGTCAAGGGAGCGCAGCGGGAGAGCCGGAAGAAGGGGTGCGTGAATGGGAGGGCGGGAGACGCAGACGAGCGGCTGAAAGCAAAGCGGGGAAGACGTGAGGTTTTGAAAGGAAAACGCGAAGAGAAAAACGAACAAGGCGTACAGCGGGAGAGACGGAAACAGGGGCTTGCATGGGGAGACGAACGGCGCGGAGGAAGGCGGAAGCGAAAGGCTGCAAGGCGCGAGATCTCCGAAAAAACGCTGAACGGAGTTCGTGGGTGGCCGTTTGAAAAGCGTTGCCGCACGGACAGCGAGGCTCGGACGGCGCGGTTTTCCAAAAAAGCGGCGCGCAACAAAAAATTCGAAAAATTCAAAATCAGATAGTGACAAAACCGCTGCACTGTGCTATAATCTAT
>JAEYFO010000219.1 GCA_023402915.1 Bacillota bacterium
GATCAGCTCCGTGAGCATGAGGGTGTTTCGGGCGAAGATCATGCGGGCGTTTTCCGGCGTGACCAGCCGGTTGCAGCAGTTGAGCGCGATCTCGATGGCCTCGCGGTCGCTGGGGGCGACGATGGGGAGAAAGCCCCGCTCAAGGAAGCCGGAGGTGACGGTGTTGACATACGTCGGTTCCAGGTCGATCTTGTCGTACATCCGCTGCGTGATGACGTCCGCCATGCCGACGCCGATGGCGTTATGGTGGCTTTCGTCCGTCAGATCGAGGCAGACGATGCGGTAAATGTTCGGATAGGGCGCGTCTTTCATGTTTCGGATGAGGTAGCGGCCCACGATATTGGGGTCGATGCCCGTTCCGCTGATGTTTTTGCCCATTTCCCCCAGCACGAGCACGTCCAGCGGAGAACAGGGCAGGCTGGGCAGCAGGGCTTTTGCTTCCCTGAGCAGCTCTTTTTCCCGCGCTTCGCAGGTTTCCGGAAGCAGAATTTCCACCCGCGCCGTGCGGTCGCAGGCGTTTTCCAAAATGGCCACGCCCATCAGGATGGGCATTTTTTCCAGGATCACCCGGACGGACGCGGGCAGCTCGTGCGCAAGCCCATAGACGCCGCGGCGGTGGATGGTCGCTGCGCCGCGCTGCTTTCCAAGGCCGATGACCATCTGCTTGCAGACGCCGCTTTCGATCTCGCCGTGAAAATCCGTGTGCGGCTTGATGCGGTTGACCAGGATGATGCCGTCCATCCCACAGGCATTTTTGTCGAAATGAACGGGCGTGCCGTCGGGCGTATGGCCGATGACGACGGTCTCCATGGAAGAAAGGATGGGCGCGCCCATGGCCTCTTCCGTGATGCCGTATCCGGCGAGGACGGCGCGCTGCCCCTCGGCGGTTGCGCCGCCGTGGCTGCCCATGGCGGGAATGATGAAGGGCTGTGCGCCCGCAAGGCGGATCTCCTCCACAACGGCGCGGATGAACTCGTTGTAGCGATAGATGCCCCGGCTGCCGGCGGCAACGGCGACCCGCGTCCCCGGCCGGATGCGTCCGCGCAGCGGCTCCATCAGGCGGTGGACTTCTGCGCCGGGGTCCTCGATCGAGGGCAGCGCCATGGTTTGCCGTATGCGGTACATTTTGGGAAGGAGAGATCGATCAAAGGAAATCATGCGTTTCACGCTCCTGCGGTGGATTCAGGATACAGAGAGAGGAATGCTGAAAAAGAGCGGAGAAAAGTGTTTTGAATTTGAACAAAACTGCCGCTGATTTTTCAAAGGTGACTTGACAAAGTAAAAACTGTGTTGCAATATTGAACTGTAATGATCGACGGTTTTCCTTGTAAGCAATTATATCACAGCGAAACGAATGGATTCAACGCGAGGAATGTTCCAATATGAATCAACGGCGCTTTATTTTGAAACGAAACGAGGCGCAAGGCAGAGGATCCGCAGGTGCAGCAGAGCATTCCAAAAAGTCAGCAAAGCCCAAGAAAAGCGAACAAAAGAAAAGGAAACAGAGGGATGGGAATGAAAAAGGCAAAGGTACTGGTCATTGCGCCTTATGCGGGCATGATCGAGCTGTTTCGAAAGCATGCGGCGGATCACGCCCAGCGGCTGGACGTGACGATCGCGTCCGGCAACCTTGCCGAGGGCGTGAAGATCGCGCGGGCGGCACAGGAGCAGGGATATGACATCCTCATTTCCCGCGGCGGCACGGCGACCATGATCCAGGAACAGGTGCGCATTCCCACGGTCGATGTGGACGTGTCCGGCTATGATTTCATGCGCGCGCTGTCGCTGGCGAAAAACTTCACCGGGCTTCGGGCGCTGGTGGGCTTTGCTTCCAACACGCGGGGGGCGATCTGCGTCAAGTCACTGCTGGAAAGCGACATCGAGATCCATACGATCGAATCGCTCGAAGAGCTGGAACCGCTTTTGCGGGCGCTGGATGCGCGGGGTTGTTCGCTGGTGATCGGCGATGTGATCGCCAGCGAAAAGGCGCGCGCCATGGGTCTCAATAGCATGCTGCTCACGTCGGGAGAGGAAAGCGTCTGCGCCGCGCTGCAAAGCGCCAACCTCATTGCCTGCGGCACCATGGAAAAGGCGGCAGAGGAAGAAGCGCTGCGGCAGGCGGCGCTCCGGTCGGACCGGCAGCTGGCCGTTTTGACGCAGGAAGGAGAGCTGATTTATGCGAACCACGCGGAGAGCGACGCGGTCGTGCCGCTGGAAGAGCTGAAAAAACGGATGGAGGACGTTTTGAACTTCGGAGAGCTGGAAGGTTTTGACCGGGAGCGGGGCGCGCGCGTCGTGGGCCGCAGGCTGGAGATGGCGGAAAAGTATGCGGTGGCGTTCTATGTTTCTCAGGGGGTCGCTGGGGCTTCCAATGTGGACGGCGCGCTGCCGGACGCCGTCACCGTGCGCAATTTGCGGCCGCTCAATTCGCTGCGGGAATATTTGCAGCGGATGGGCGTGCAGGACGAAGCGGTCTTGCGCACAGCCGAAGCGTTTTGCCGGAGCGACGCGCCCGTGCTGCTTCTTGGCGAAGAGGGGACGGGGAAGCGTACCATGGCGCAGACCATTCACCGCTGCTCCCCGTCGGCGCTGCACCCGTATTTTGAGATCGATTGCAAAACGGCGAAGGAGCTGGAATTTTCGCTGTTTCCCCGGGGCGCGTCGCTGTGCTTTCTCAATGCAGACGCGCTTGAGGAGGCGGGGACGAATATGCTGCGCTGCGCGATCGACTGCGGGGCGTTTCGCGTGTTTGTGACGGCTCCTTCTGCCGAAGCGCTTTTTTCGGAAGGCGCGCCCTGCGCCGCCTTGCAGCCGCTTTTGGGGAAGCTGGTGCTGCGCCTGCCCAGCCTGCGGGAGCGGCCGGGAGAGCTGCGGGGCCTGGTGAACCTGAACATCATCGAACAGAATGAAAGGCTGGGAAAGCAGGTCGTCGGCATTGAGGAGGCGGCGCTCGAGCGGCTGTCCGGGTTTGCGTGGAGCGGCAATTTCCATGAATTGTCGCAGATCGTCGGCCAGCTGGTCTTGCTTTCCGAAGGGCAGATGATCGATGAACGGACCGTAGAGCTGACGCTGGCTGCCCGCGGTCACAACCGGGAAACCACGGCGGAATCCGGCGGAAATCAGCCGGCCGAAAGCGCGGAGGACAGCGTTTGCGTCTGCGGCACGCTCGAAGAAATCGAGCTGCGAGCCATTGATGCGGTGCTGCGCAAAAACGACGGAAACGTTACGAAAACAGCAAATCTTCTGGGGATCAGCCGCAGCACGCTCTGGCGCAAGCTCAACAGCGCGGCGGCGCTGCAAAGCACGGCGCGGCGGGAATAAGGCGCGCTCCCGGAAGGAAAAGCAGCTTCTGGAATTTTGGGATCCGAAAGGGTAAAACTATCATGAAAAGAGAAGAAAGGCCCATTGTGGGCATTACCATGGGCGATGCGGCGGGCATCGGCCCCGAGGTGACGGTCAAGGCGCTGCTGCGCCCGGAAATCCGCGCGATCTGCCGTCCGGTCATCGTGGGGCCTGCGCGCATTGCACGGCGGGCGGCGGAGGTTCTGGGAAGCAAGGCGGTCATTCGGCCGGTTTCGCGGATCGAAGAATGTACTTTTGCGCCGGACGTGATGGAGGTATACGACGTGCCGCTCGAACCGGCGGACGCGGACGTTCCGTTTGGCCAGCTTTCCGCCGTGTGCGGCGCGGGCGCGTATCAGAGCGTGGCAAAGGTCATTGAGCTGGCGCTGGCGGACGAGATCGACGCGACGGTCACCGGCCCGCTCAACAAGGAAGCGCTGCATCAGGCGGGGTATTCCTATGCGGGGCATACGGAAATTTACGCCGCGCTGACCCATACCCCCAACTACGCCATGCTCCTTGCGGAAGGCCCGCTTCGCATCATCCATGTTTCGACGCACGTGTCCCTTCGAAACGCCTGCGATCTGGTCAAAAAGGAGCGGGTGCTTTCCGTCATCGAGCTGGCGGACGAGGCGTGCCGCAGCTTTGGCATCGAGAAGCCGCGCGTCGCCGTGGCCGGGCTCAACCCCCACGCGGGCGAGGGCGGGATGTTTGGCGAGGAAGAGATCACGGAAATTATCCCGGCGGTGGAAGCGGCGCGCCGCAAAGGGCTTGACGTGACCGGGCCGCTGCCGCCGGACACGGTGTTCAGCAAGGCGGCGGGCGGCATGTATGACGTGGTCGTGGCGATGTATCACGATCAGGGGCACATTGCGCTCAAGGTGGTGGGCTTCCGCTGCGATGGAGAAACGGGGCGGTTCTCGTCTGTCAGCGGCGTGAACATCACGCTGGGGCTGCCGATCATCCGGGTGTGGGTGGATCATGGAACGGCCTTTGACTGCGCAGGCAAGGGCATTGCGACGGACGAAAGCATGGTCAACGCGATCACTTATGCGGTGAACATGGCGCGCGTGCGCAAAGCGCGCAGGGAACGGCAGGCAGACGGCGCGGACGCCCCGCAGAAATGAGGGCGGCATGAGGACGACCACTGTCATTTTGGCCGACGATCTGACCGGAGCCTGCGATACGGGGATCAAGCTGGCCAAAAAGAAATTTGACACACAGGTGTTTGCGCTGGGATGCGAAACCGCACAGGAGCTGGCGCAGTGCGGCTCACCGGCAGCCGCCGTCAACACGGACAGCCGCGCGCTTTCGCCCAAAGAAGCCTATGAGCGAACGGCCGCCGCCGCAGCGCTGGTCAAACAGGCGGGCGTGGAAAATCTTTATAAGAAGATCGATTCCGTGTTTCGCGGCAACGTGGGCGCGGAGCTCGCGGCGCTTTTGGAGCAGTACGATCTGGCGG
>JAEYFO010000025.1 GCA_023402915.1 Bacillota bacterium
GTCTGCTGGCGCTCGAACGGATCGACGATCTGGAAACGATCGTCACCGTCGGAACGGAAGTGCGCCGCTTCAGCGAGGCCAACAGCCTGATGGGGCTTCAGGAAAACGAGCAGGTTCGCGTCATCGACCTGCTTTACGGCATGATGCTCCCTTCCGGAAACGATGCGGCGGCGACGCTGGCGTGCTACATGGGCGGCTCCATCAGCGGCTTTGCGGAGCTGATGAACCAGAAGGCCAAGGAGCTGGGGATGGACAACACCCATTTCAACAACCCCCACGGCCTCAACGACGAAGAGCATTATACCACCGCCGCCGATATGGCCAAGCTCGTGCGCGAAGCGATGAAAAACGAAATGCTCATGAAGATCGTCGGCACCCAGAGCTATACCTGCCCGCCGACCAACAAGCGCAGCAGCGAAAAGACCGTCACGAACACGAACCGCTTCTTGGCGGACGGCGCGTATCACTGGGACGCGGTCACGGGCATGAAAACCGGTTCCACCAAAGCGGCGAAGGGCTGTCTCATCACAACGGCGGAGCAGGACGGAAAGCGGCTTTTGACCGTGGTGCTGGGCGATTCCTCCGACGGCTACGAGGCCCGGTGGACGGAATCCCGCGCGCTGCTCGAGTACGGGTTTGAAAACCTCTCGACGCTTGCCCTTTCCTCCCTCAACCTTCAGACCCCCGAAGTGCAGGTGGCCGGATACAGCCGAAACGACGCTGAAGCCGGAATGCTCCTGCTCTCGTTCGACCTCAGCGGCCAGACCCTTTCCGGCACGAAGGAACATCTTGACGAGATCCGCGCCAATGCGGCGAAAGTCACTGTCGCCATCACCTACGACAAGGAGCTGACCGCTCCCATTTTCCAGGGAGACGTGCTGGGCACCGCCGCCCTCAAATACGGCGACGAGACCCTCGCCGTGGTGGACGTCGTTGCGCAGCGGGATGTGCTTTCCGCCGGAGACGCTGCCCTTTCGAGCCAGCCCGGCGGGCTCATCACGGACGTTTCCCGCACAAAAACTTCGTCCGGCTTCCCGTGGAAAGCAATTTTGATCGTGCTGATCGCCCTGCTGCTCGCCGGCGGCGGATGGTATCTTTATACCCATGGAAAATTCCACAGGCGTGGCGGCGGGATGCACGGCCGCCAGACCGGGCGGCGCAGCCGCAGGAGCCGCCGAAGCTCTTACAGCTATTACGTCTACCGCGGCGGAAAGAAAAAATAACGCGCGCCGGGCGAATCTTCGGATTTTTCTGCGCGGCAAAAGCCTTGGGCTTCGGCGTAGGGCGCGGCGGCATATCCCTTTGATCCGGCTCGCCGTCTCCCACTCCCCTTTTCGCCGGAAAGTTCAATCGGTTCAGCGGCAGGATGGTTGCCCCGGCTTTGCGCCGCAAACGCTTTGTTTTGTCAAGACAGAAGAACGCAGTCTCTTTTTCGGAGGCTGCGTTTTTGTTTGAACGGGTGGCTGGTTGCGTTTATGGTTTTCTCCTGGGCTTTTGGAATTTCTTTTTCCGGCATTTTCCGGCGCGGCAGACTGGCCCTCGAATCGCGGGGCGCGTGATATGTCCTTTTGATCCGGATCGCCGTCTCCCACTCTCTTTTTTCACCGGAAAGTTCAATCGGTTCAGCGACAGGATGGTTGCCCCGGCTTTGCGCCGCAAACGCTTTGTTTTGTCAAGACAGAAGAACGCAGTCTCTTTTTCGGAGGCTGCGTTTTTGTTTGAAGGGCGGATGGTTTCGCTTATGGTTGCTTTGAGGGGCTATAAAATTTTTCGTCTATGAAAATCGGTACTTCTTTTTCCGTCATTTAAGCAAGATAAGCCGCAAAATTATCGGCAAAAGGCGATGCGCTTTCCCTCGGAATTTCGGCTCTGCCGTCCAATTCTCCTTGATGGCTTCCTCGCCGGAACGGCCTTGAGCAAAAAGGTTCAGCAGCAAAGCATTGGACAATTCTTCCCGTCTCACTTTCCGGAAAACAGGTCAGCACGTCAACCCTGTCCGCGTGCGCTGCCCGTTTCGTAAGCGTCGTTTTCCAGGGCGGCACGGACGATCCTTACTTTTCGTTCTCCTCCGGCAAACTCGCCTGCGCGGGGTTTCCTTCCCCTTCTTCCAGCCGCTCCAGATACAGGTCGCACAGCTTGCTGCCCTGCTTGACGGTATTGATTTTCCGCGTGCCGTCTTTGTATGTAACGAGGAAGATCACGTCCGTGCCGTCCGGGCGAACCTCCGGCTCCAGCGCCGCCGCTGCGCCAAGCAGCGCGCCCATGTCCCCGCCGAAAATCCCTCCTTTGATCGCACCGCCCAATGCGCTCTTTGTGACCGTCCGATATGCCTGCCGGGCGTTGAGCAGCCGCGTTTTGAGGACGGCGTCCCGCTCTTTTTGCAGCTTATTGTTTTCTTTCACAGGAATCACAAAAATGAGGACAAGTATGGTGAGCAGCGGTACCAAAATAATGGTCACGATCACCCCTACCAAAATATCAAACACCAATTCCGGCGTAAGATTCACGATTTTATCCTCCTTCTCCGCACCGCGGAACTCTTTTTTCGGTTGCTTCACCCGTTTCAAACCGGATTTTCAATCTTCTTGCTCCAACTTCCACGAAACTCTTCGTTCTGCCATCTCTTTTCCGTCTCTTCAACTAAAATACCATTTTCTCCGCGTCTTTCCAAGTGCTTTTGCCCCTTCTGCTGCAAGCCGCTTCGAGCTTCAATACAGGCGAAATCCTCTCTTTTCCGCAGGTTTCCCCTGCTGCTCCGGGCTTTTTGCGAAAACGATTGCATTTTTCTAAAAAATTTTTGAAAAAGGGATTGACAGCGGGCTGACGTTGCGTTAATATAATGCCAGAAGTTGAGACAAACGTTTGCACGACATAGCGCAAACGTATGCAACACTTCCAGATTCCTGAATCGCCGGTTGTTTGGCTGTTCCGGCATACGAACTTTTTGCCAACAAAAACCAAGGAGGCTTTGGCAATGAAATTCGAATCCATGACCATGACGTACCGTCTGACGGCTCATGAAGCCCGCAGGGAATCCAAGATGCCCGAATCGCTTTCTCTGCGTTCCTTCGCCCCGATGACCACGGCTGCCTGGAACCTGACGCGCGGCTATCTGGATGGCGCTGCCGCCCCCGCGGCCGCTGAGGAATCTGCTTCCACGATGGAAGAAACGCCTGCGGAACCCACTGTTCTGGGCGCGGCTGCCTGAGCAGCCCTCTCCTGCGCGGCTTCTCCCGCCGCGTGTTCCAACTTTGTTACCTTGTTCCCTCTGGGAATGAGATAAATTTTCTCCTCTTTTTTTGATGTGTGTGGGATGACAAAAAATGCAGCTCCTCCGGGATGGGGAGCTGTATTTTTTATTCCTTCCGTTGGCAAAATCGCCCGCACTTCCTGTCTGTGCTGCTCATGCGCCCCGAAGACGGGCTCTCGACCGCCCGGCACGGAAACGCGCTGCGCAAAACCAGAACCAAAATTACCCCGGAAGAGCGTGCTTCCGGGGTATTGTTTTGGAAAATTTCGAAATCAAACCGGCGCGTTTCGCCGCCGGGTCACACAGGAGTCACTGCTCCTGCCTGGCTTCGCGTTCGAGCCGTTCCCGCTCGTCCTCCTGCGCGCTGAAATCGCAGACGTTTTCGCCGTCGGCCCAGAGGCGTTCAAGGTTGTAATACGTCCGCTCTTCCGGATGGAAAATGTGAACGAGCACATCGCCGTAATCAAGCACGATCCAGCGGCCCTCGTCCGTGCCCTCTTTGCGCCTGGCGAACACTTCCTGCTCTTCCATCTTTTCTTCCAGCTCATTGCACAGCGCCTTGACCTGCTGGCTGTTGCGCCCGCTGCAAATGATGAAATAATCCGCCAGGATGCTCTTGTCCGCCACGTTGATGGAAAGAATATCCTGTCCCTTTTTGTGGTAAAGAACCCTGCACATGGCGTCTGAAAGCTCATTGATGGACTGGTAAGTCATATCATACCCTCCTTTGAAATCGTAAGAAGAAGCAACCATCTTTTTGGCGCGGCGCGCCGGACAAGCTCAGAGGGTCTGCTGCTCCTGTTTTAATTGTATTATGAGCGCGTTCCTTGCGTCAACCGTCAAAGGATGCAAAAGTCCGCCTCTTTGCAAAACAAATTGCATCGTGGAGCCCATGGAATCGAGAATCGCCTGATCCAGATCCTCCATGGCCGTGCGCCGCAGCTCGTCCACGCCGGGATATTGCCGGGCAGGCTCGATGGCGTCGGCCAGATAAATGATCTTATCCAGCAGCGACATGTTCCTCTTGCCGGTGGTATGGCAGGCGATCGCTTCCAAAACGGCAGCGTCCTGCATCCCGTAGCGTTCCCGCGCCAGAACCGCGCCCAGCGGGCCGTGGATCAGCTCCGGTTCCTCCCGCATGATCTCGTCGAGCGGCACGCCATAGGTTTCACACAGCGAAAGCGTTTCTTCCCTGCTCAGACCCTTGGCGCAATCGTGCAGCAGTGCCGCCCAGCGGGCCTGCGCCGGATCCTCGCCGTAGCGGTGCGCCAGCGTCTCCGCCGTTTCCACCACGCCGAGCGTGTGGGCGTAGCGTTTGAGTTTGTGGGAAAGGGCCTCTTTGAGCTGCGTTTTCGCCTGGTCAAAGTTCATTGCGCATTGCCGGTAAAGGCCGTGCTCTTCGATATAGGCGCGCACGGGTGCGGACAGCATGTGGGAAACCGAAAGTCCCTGCGCGATCCTGCGGCGAATATCACTTGAAGAAATATCCGCCGGTTCCAGCGTGCCAAAGAGCACCTTGGGCCGCGGGCCTCTGCCGAAGGCTCTGTTCAGCGCCTCGTCGGAAATCTCGCTGCCCGGCCGGAGGAACACCAGAAACGTAGTCAGGCCGTAGACTTCCGGCGCGTTTTTCCAGGTGGGCAGCTCCAAAAGCGTGTCTGCGCCGATGATATAAAACAGCTCTGTCCCGGGCAGCGTGTCCCGGAGCTGACGGAGCGTGTCCACCGTATAGATCGTACCGCTGCGCTCCAATTCGATCCGGCTGGGAACGATCTCCTCTTTGCCCTGTGCGGCCAGCGCCGCCATTTCAAAGCGCTGCTCCTTCGTTGCAAAAGGAAACTTGTGCGGCGGATCGCCGGAGACCAGCAGCAGCACCTCGTCGAGCCCAAACTGCTGTTTTGCCTGCGCCGCCAGCTCCAGATGCGCGTG
>JAEYFO010000236.1 GCA_023402915.1 Bacillota bacterium
AAAGTTTTCCCAGACCCTTTCAAAAAACTTTCAAAAAGAAAAAATAGAAGCCGTAGAAGTTTCCGGCTGCCCTCTGCTGGGGCTGGGAAGAAAAAACTCTGAATCCGCAGCCCGATGCCCTTAAAAGAAGGGCGGAAAATCCGGTTGGCATTTTGGGCGTTCCCTTCATGGAGAAACAAGAAGAATTTTTTTACAAAACAGCTTCGATTTTTCGGGGCTGTTTTTTTCTTTGAAATTTTTTGGCGTGATTCCACTTGCAGCTTGGAAGCGTAGAGGGGTTGTCAGGGGAACTCCCCTGACTTTTTTCCGGCTGCGGAGCTTTGCTTCGCAACGGATGCTTTGCAGAGACCTGTGCCCCGCCGTGTGCCCCGAAGGGGTAGAGGGGTAAAAGCGTACTCTGCGTTCTTTCCCGGCCGTTCCCGATTGAGGGAACAGGGAAAGAACGGTAACTTCACAAAAAATCCAATGGAATTTCCGTGACACACAAACGAAAGCGTTCCCTGCGGTTTTCTCTGGCCGTCCTCTTTGAGGACAAGAGAAAACCGGTGTACTCGCGGAAATTCCCCTTGGAATTTTCGCGAAACAACTATGAAGGAGACTTGCTTTGAGACGAAACCGCTACTCCCGCTATTCTTCCCGTCCCTCCCGCTCCTATGGGCGCCTTGCGCTCATCGCCGCGCTTGTGGTGATCGCGGCGGCGGCAGTGTTTTTCGCCGTCCGCGGCGTCGGCGCGCTGCTGAAAAAGCCTGCGCCCGCCCCGTCGCCCACCCTCGTCCTGCCCACCCAGACCCCTGCGCCCACGCCGCCTTCCGCCGTGGTCACGCCCGACCCCGAGCCGGACGCGCAGGCCGCCGAGCGGGATCGCTATCAGCTCGACCTCTCGCTCGATCTGGACAGCAATCGCCTGACGTGCATCGAGCAGATCGACTGGACAAACCGTTCCGACGAATCCCTTTCGGAGATCGTGCTGCGGTTGTACCCAAACGCCTTGACGAATGGGGAAAACACCCCCATCGCCAACCGGCAGAAGGCGTTTCCCCAGGGCATGAAAACGGACGGCGTCGTCCTTTCTCAGGTGCTGGTCAACGGCGTACCCGCCGCCAGCACTCTGGACGGAAAGCTGGGCACGACCCTTCGCGTGGCGCTCGATTCCCCTGTGGCAAGCGGCGAAGCCGTCAAGCTGACGCTGTCCTTTTCCCTGGTGCTGCCCAAGGGCTTTTACCCCCTGTCCTACAGCGCCACGGGCGCGCAGTGCGCCTGGTTTTATCCCATGGCCGCCCTGCGGGAAGAGGGCAAATGGGTGTTGACCGACATCATTGAAAGCGGCAAGCCCTGGTATGAACCGGCGGCGGATTTTGAAGCCGTCGTGCGCGTCAGGAGCGATCTGGCCTTTGCCTGCTCGGGCGACGTGCTGGCCTCTTCGGAAGCGAACGGCTGGCGCATTTATCAAATCGCCGCGCCGAAAACCCGGGATTTTGCCTTTGCCGTCACGACCCACGGCCGCATGGCAACGTCGCAGGCGTCCGGCGTGACCATCACCGCCTATGCCGCCTACAACGAAAAAGCCCGCGCCATGGCCGACCGCGCGGCTCAGATCGTTTCGTATTACGAAGAGCTGCTCGGCCCCTGCCCGGTCAGCACGCTGGAGATCCTTCAGGCCACGCTGGCCGATTCCCCCGCCGTCCATGCGGGCGTGATCCTGGTGGACGGCAGCCTCGTGCAGGGCAAGGCCGCCAACCTCGAATACCGTCTGGCCGCGGCCATCGCCCGGCAGTGGCTGGGCCAGAGCGTGGGCGCGGGCTATTCCGACGACCAAAAGCTGCACCTGCCCCTGTGCCAGTATCTGGCGGCGCGCTACCTTTCCGAAAAGGACGCGGCGAACGCCGAAACGGCCATGGAGGACCCGGAAGCGAAAAAGCTCAACGAGCTGCGCCTGTCGGTGGGCAGCTCCCGGTTCGATCCGGCTTTGAAGGAATATTGCGCGCAGTACGCCGGAAAGAAGGGCACGCTCGCCGCGTTTGCCGCGCTGTTTGGCGAGAGCGAACGGGATGTGCTCGCCGCGCTGAATTGAGCGTTTGAACGATTTTGAACCGTTTTTTGAAACAGTTTGAAAAAAGCGGAAACGCCCGGAAGGAACCGTTGGCTTTCTGAAAAAAGAGCGGTTGCCTCTTCGAAAAAAGAACGTCCGGATTTTTTGAGAAATTGAAAAAGTATCCCCACATTGCCGCTCTGGAGCTTCAAATTTTGAAAAACGCTCCCCACTGAACCCGCTTTTGACCCGATTTTGGAGGAGTCCCCTTTGACGGAAGAAACGCTGCAAAAAGAGCGTGAGGCGCTGGAAAAAAAGAGCCGCCTGCGCAAAAACCGGCAAAAAAACCGCCGCCGCCGCGCCGTGCGGGCCGTCTGCGCGGGGCTGCTTTTGCTGGCGCTTTTCGCGGGCTGCGTGTGCGCAGCGGGGCTGTTCCGTCAGGAAAATCAGAAAAGCTCCGGCGAAGCGTCCGCCCCGGCGGAAACGGTGGACGTTTTGTCCATCGGCATGGAAAACGGCCAGTACCGCACGGTGACGCTCTCGAGCGGCGTGACCACCACGCTGGAGGATTACGAATCGGAATACGTCCAGTTCGGCCTGGGCGCGCCGGTGCTGCTGCCCAGCGGCGTTCTGGACGAAACGGGAGAGGACGTGGCGGACATGCTTGGCG
>JAEYFO010000292.1 GCA_023402915.1 Bacillota bacterium
CCCTTTTCCAGATCCTCCACCAGAAAATGATTGCCCAGCACGAACGTCCGCTTGCCCGGATATAGCTCGTTGAGCTTGGCCACCGTCGCGTCGCCCGCGGTCAGCACCTTCGAGCGATCCACCATAAGCCCCAGCCGCGCCAGCTTCTGGACGTAAAAATCGCCGTTATGGGAGGTGTTGTTGGTCAAAAACAGAAAATCCCGTCCGGTTTTCTGCACGGTTTCGATAAACGAGAGCGCGCCGTCAATAAGGTTGTCCCCCAGATAAAACGTGCCGTCCATGTCGAGCAGAAAGCATTTGACGCCTTCAAACGCCTGTTCAAAATTTTCCGTAATTCTCGCCGTCATTCTTCCTCCTTTACATCCGTGATCCTCGCCGCCATCTTCCTCTTTACACGGGAAACAGTTCGTCTGCGAAGTTCTTCAGCTCGCCGATATCCCAGAGCATGGAGCTGATGAGATAGCGGTCGCGCATATCCCGCGAGCACACGAACGCATCGTGGACGTCCTGCGCGTCAATGCCGATGTCCGCCGGGGTCATGGGCATTCCCGTGACCTTCATGGCGTTGTAGATCTGCTCGTAGGGCGGGATCTCTTTTTCGATCGTCTGCTGGATCAGCTCCCAGTTCTCCAGCGTCCGCGCCAGGCGCGCTGCGTGCTTTTGCGGGTCGTTCTTTCCGGCTTTTTCCTCAATGGCAAAAATTTCCGGCGCGGTGGAGCCAAAGACGCGGCGGACATTCTCCGCCCAGGCTTCCCGGTCGAACGCGCGGATGCTCTCCTCTGCCTTTTCGCGGCTGGCGGGCAGCCCCTTGAGCTTTTCATAAATGCGGCAGGCCAGCAGCGTGCTCACGCCCACCTGAATGCCGTGCAGATCATAGGGCTTGTTGCGCGCAAGAGCCATCATCTCCCACATGTGCGAGAAATAATGCTCCTGCCCGGACGCGGGACGGGACATTTCCGCATAGGACATGGCGATGCCCGCCGCGATCAGTCCTTCCGCAATGGTCTGCACCGCCGCCGGGTCGCGCGCCGGAATGCCTGCGGCCGCATCCATGACCTTGCGGGCCGCGCTGCGCATGATGTCCGCCACTGCGTCGCAGTAGTATTCGCCGTTGGCGAGGTTGGCAATGCGCCATTCGCAAACCGAAAGGAACTTCGCCATCATATCGCCAAAGCCCGCCCAAAGCATCCGGATGGGCGCTTTGGCCATGATGTCCGTGTCGCACAAAATGGCGGACGGCATCTGGGTGTAGATCGTCGTTTTGACGTTGTTAACTTCCATTGAGGAGGAATTGGAGGCGTAGCCGTCCATGGAGGGCGCGGTCGCCACGATCATGTTGGGCTTTTGGATGCCGTAGCCGAAGATCTTGCAAAGATCGTTGATGACGCCCGAGCCCACGCCAAGGATCACGTCGCAGCGCGGATCGAAGTGCATGGCGATGCTGCCCAACTCCCATTCCGACGGGCGCAGCCGCTCTTCCATCTCCGGAACGACGTAGATCGTGTGCGCGATCCCGGCGGCGGAAAGGATCTCTCCGGCGCGTTTGGCCGCCGCTTCATAGGTGTTTTTGTCGCAAACCACGAAAGGATTGCTGCATCCGAGGGCCTCCAGCGCTTGGGGCAGCTCCTCGATCGCACCGCTTCGAATGCTCAAGTAGTTCAGGTTCAGGCAATGATGCTTTCCGCAGCTGCAATCGTAGCCCTTCGGGTCGATCAGCTCCTGAATGGTCATCCGGGAAAAATCCATCTGGGCGCCTCCTTTGCGTCAAAAAGTGAAATATGTAACTTCTGTGATTTTTTTCATTATACATGGTGGCTCTTTGGAATGCAAGCGTCTGTCTGCGCCACGCTTTTCTCAAAAGAATATTTTTCTTTTTTTCAAAAAATTTTTTCGGTCATTTTCTTCTTCATTGTTTTTGATTTGTCATGATCGTTTTCACCGGTTTCATGATTGATTTTCATTGTTTTCTTTTCGTTTTTTCTTTCGTCAACTCATTTCCGTGCTTGTTTTCCCTTTTCCCTTCAAAAAACATCTTCGTTTCAATCCAGAAATTTCTGTCTGGTTTCAGTTCGTTTTTCACTGTTTATTAAGATTTTTATACTGTTTTTCGTTTTATTTTCACTAAATTTTTCTTGCTTCCTCTGCGGCAATCTGTTACCATTGAAGCAATCAGTGGGCGCCCCTTTTTCCCGACTCTCTTCCCCCCGATGGTTTTTGATCCTTTCTGAACATCTTTTTTCGCAAGTCATCAAAACACACATATACAAGGAGGAATACCATGGAGAAAAAGTATCTGCTCGGTTACGACGTCGGCACTTCCGGAAGCAAAGGCGTCATCATCGACCTGAAAGGCAAGGTCCTCGCCTCCGCCACGACGGTCCACGACGTGGAATATCCCAAGCCCAGCTGGGCGGAGCAGGATGCGGACACCGTCTATTGGGGCGAGTTCCAGACCATCTGCAACAAGATCATCAAAGATTCCAACATCAATCCCGAGGAGATCGCCAGCATCGGCATCAGCGGCCTGAGCCCCGACGCGCTGGCCGTGGACCGCGAGGGCAACGCCCTTCGCAACTGCCTGCTCTACTGCGACCGCCGTGCCGTCGAAGAGTGCGAATGGGCTGACCGCGAAATCGGCGCAGAAGAGATTTTCCGCGTCAGCGGCAACCAGATCGACCCCTATTATGCCGGCTACAAGTGCATGTGGATCGCCCGCAACGAGCCGGACATCTACGAAAAGACCTTCAAGTTCCTCAACGCTCCCGCGTATATCCAGCTCAAGCTCACCGGCCAGTTCGTCGCCGATCACACCACGGGCGGCCTGTATTCCCCCTTCTATAAGCTGGACGAGTTCCGCTGGGACGAAGAGATGACCCGCAAGTGCGGCATCGATCCCGACAAACTCCCGAAGCTCTACAATTCCACCGACATCATCGGCTACGTCACGGCCGGTGCGGCGGATCTGTGCGGCCTGGCTGCCGGAACGCCCGTCGTCGCCGGCGGCGGCGTGGACGCGACCGCTTCCGCGCTCTGCACGGGCATGGTCGACGCGACCGTCTCCACCTGCATGTGCGGTTCGACCCACTGCTGGCAGATCGTCCTCGATAAGCCGGTGTTTGACAGGCGCTTTATCAACCTTCCCTATTATATCCCCGGAACGTGGGTCGCCCTCGCCGGTCTCGGCACCTCGGGCTCCGTGGTCAAGTGGTTCCGTGACAACTTCGGCCAGGTGGAAAAGGAATACGAGCGGCAGCGCGGCGTGAGCGCCTATGACCTTTTGAACCTCGAAGCCGAAAAGACCCCCAAGGGCGCGGACGGCCTCATCACCCTGCCCTACTGGCTAGGCGAGCGCTCCCCCATTTGGGATCCCAAGGCGCGCGGCATGTTCTTCGGTCTGAACATGTACCACACTCGCGGGCATATGTTCCGCTCCATCATCGAAGGCATCGGCTTTGCGCTGGAGCATCACGCGGAGATCCTGCGCGAAAAGGGCGCCATGCCCGAACGCATCATCGTCTGCGACGGCGGCGCGGCTTCCAACCTCGAGCGTCAGGCCTTTGCCGACATCATGAACGTGCCTGTGGACTATATGTCCCAGATCGCCGGCGGCCCGGCTGCAAACGCGTTCCTCGCCGGTATGGGCGTGGGCATCTATAAGGACTTCACCGAGATCAAGGAATGGTGCCATGTTGACGTGACCAACCTGCCCGATCCTTCTTCCCGCGAAACCTACCAGAAGCTCTACGAAATCTACAAGAAGCTCTATCTCAACACCAAGGAAGAAATGCACATCGTGGCCGACATGATGTAACGCTCTGTCGCGCCATTTGACCCAAATCTTCACCGCGCAGGAGGGGGTTTTGCCCGCTCCTGCGCGCCCCTATTTTTACAAAAAAAGGAGCGAACCACATCATGGCCACCATGAAAGCCCTCCGTCTCTACGGACCTGACGATCTGCGTCTGGAAGAAGTCCCCGTCCCCACTGCGCCCGCCGGCGGCATGGTCATCAAGGTTGCCGCCTGCGCCATCTGCGGCAGTGACCTTCGAAATGTCAAAGCCGGCGGTTCTTCCCACAAAATGAAGCTGCCCGCCATTCTCGGCCACGAATTCTCCGGCACCATTACGGAGCTGGGCGAAGGCGTCACCGGCTTCGAGATCGGCCAGCAGGTGGTCTGCTCCGCCATCATCCCCTGCGGAAAATGCCGCTACTGCCTGTCCGGCATGCAGAACCTCTGCGAGGACAAAAACGCCCTGAGCTATGTCGTGCCCGGCGGCATGGCCGAATACGTCATGCTGCCCGCGCTGCACGTGGCAAACGGCGGCGTCCATCCCGTCCCCAAGGGCTACAAGACTGAGGACGTCTGCATCGCCGAGCCTTGCTCCTGCGCGCTCAACGGCCTGGAGCTTTCCGACGTCAAGTTCGGCGACACCGTTTGCGTCCTGGGCGCGGGCCCGCTGGGCATCATCCATTGCCTGCTGGCCAAACTCCGCGGCGCGCGCAAGGTCATCTCCGTTGACATCATGGACAACCGCGTCGAGCAGGCCCGTTCCTTCCCGGAGATCGACGTGGCCATCAACAGCGCGAAAGAAGATCTGGTCGCCCGCATCATGGAAGAGACAGACGGCTTCGGCGTGGAC
>JAEYFO010000329.1 GCA_023402915.1 Bacillota bacterium
GTTTATTTTTTAAAAATATTCCGGTGGGGGGGTGGGGGGCCCCCCCCCCACGCCTCTCCCCTCTCCCCCACCCAACTTTGGAGGTTTTCATGCAGCTTACCTGCGTCCGCGCCGACCCCTGCGGCAACACCACGGCCCTCGTGCTGGGCGACGTGCCCCTTTCCCTTCGCGCTGCCGCCGCGCAGGAAGCCCTGCGCGCTTTTGCGTGCGAACAGGGCGGCTTCGTGTGTGCGCCCCGGCTGGGCGGAGCGGGCCGGCTCGAAATGTTCGGCGGCGAATTCTGCGGCAACGCCGCCCGCTGCTTTGCGGCATGGCTCTATGCGCAGTCCCCAGCCGCTTTCCCCCTGAAAAACGGCCGCGCCGCCGTGCCGCTGGAGCTTTCCGGCAGCGACTCCCTGCTCACCGCCTGCGTCGCGCCCATTTCGGAGCCGGATCGTTTCGACGTTTCCTGCGCCATGCCCCTGCCCCGCGCCATCGAACCGGCGGAGCAGGAGGGCAAAATCCTGACCCTTTGCGCCTTTCCCGGCATCGTCCACCTGATCGCCTGGGACGAAGCCCCTTCGCCGGAACGCGCTGCAACGCTTCTCGCCTTCTCGCAGGCGCGCTATCCCAAGGCCGAGGCGTTCGGCGTGCTGTTTTACGACCAGACCGCCGGGTTTTTGACGCCCTTCGTTCACGTGCCCGGCGCAAACACCAGCGTTTGGGAGCAGAGCTGCGCTTCCGGCTCGACGGCGGTGGCCTGCGCCCTTTCCGTCCGGCAGGCCCGTTCCCTGTCGCTCTCCCTCCGCCAGCCCGGCGGTGCGCTGCGCCTGGAGACCTGCTGGGACGGCGGCGTTTCCCGCGCTGTGGCCGGCGGGATCGTCCGGCTGTCCCCGGCAAAAGCGTTCTCTTTTTGAAAAGCGGAAATCTCGCACCCAAATCGCCTGTTTTTCGAAAGAAAACGCAGCGCGCTGCAACACACCCGCCGTTTTCCGGCAGGAAACCGTGTTTTTTTCGTCAAAGCTGCCGTTTCCTGAAATTTCTCATACTTATTGTTGCAATCCCTTGCGGTATTCTGTATAATATTTCCGTCAGGACGGACAATGTTCCGCCTGACGCCATTTGACCGGCAACGGCGCCGGGAACCGCAATCTTCTTTCGGGCGAAGGGCTTTCGCGCGCAGGGGAGCGACACGGGGCAGGCGCTGCGGCCTGCTTCTTTCTGTTTCTGCCCGGTTTTCTTTGAATTTCACCTGAAAGGAAGGTTTTCCCATGTCTTACGTCGATCGTGTGTTGGAAAAAACCATCGCCCAGAATCCCGGCCAGCCCGAATTCATTCAGGCCGTGACCGAAGTGCTCGAATCCCTCCGTCCCGTGATCGAGTCCAACCCCAAATACGAAGAGCAGGCCGTGCTCGAGCGCCTCGTCGAGCCCGAACGCGCCGTGCTGTTCCGCGTGCCGTGGGTGGACGATGCGGGCAAAGTGCAGGTCAACAAGGGCTACCGCGTGCAGTTCAACAGCGCCATCGGCCCGTACAAGGGCGGCCTGCGCCTCCATCCTTCCGTGAACCTGAGCGTCATCAAGTTCCTCGGCTTTGAGCAGATCTTCAAAAACTCCCTGACCAGCCTGCCCATCGGCGGCGGCAAGGGCGGCTCCGACTTCGACCCCAAGGGCAAGTCCGACCGCGAGATCATGGCCTTCTGCCAGAGCTTCATGACTGAGCTTTACAAATACGTCGGCGCTGACGAGGACGTTCCCGCCGGCGACATCGGCGTGGGCGCCCGCGAGATCGGCTATCTCTACGGCCAGTACAAGCGCATCACCGGCCTGTACGAAGGCGTTCTGACCGGCAAGGGCCTGTCCTACGGCGGTTCTCTGGCCCGCACGCAGGCCACCGGCTACGGCCTGGGGTACTTCACCCGCGAGATGATCGAAGCCAAGGGCAAGAGCCTCAAGGGCGCGCGCGGGGCGGTGTCCGGCAGCGGCAACGTGGCCATCTATGCGGCCGAAAAGGCCATGCAGCTGGGCGCGACCGTCGTGACCATGAGCGATTCCACCGGCTGGATCTACGAAGAAAACGGCGTGGATCTCGCCTACGTCAAGGAGCTCAAGGAAGTGCGCCGCGGCCGTCTGGCCGAATACGCCGCCGCCCATCCCTCCTGCAAGTATTCCACCGAGGGTCACGTGTGGCAGGCCGCGTGCGACATCGCGCTGCCCTGCGCCACGCAGAACGAGCTGAACGCCGACGACGCCCGCGCGCTCGTCAAGAACGGCTGCTACGCCGTGGCCGAAGGCGCGAACATGCCCTCCACCCCCGAAGCGATCGAGATCCTTCAGTCCAACGGCGTCCTCTTCGCCCCCGGCAAGGCCTCGAACGCCGGCGGCGTGGCCACTTCCGCCCTCGAAATGAGCCAGAACAGCCAGCGCCTGAGCTGGACGTTCGAAGAAGTGGATCAGAAGCTCCACCAGATCATGGTCAACATCTACAAGAACGTCGCCGCCGCTGCGGAAGAGTTCGGCATGAAGGACAACTTCGTCGCCGGCGCCAACATCGCGGGCTTCAAGAAGGTGGCCGACGCCATGCTCGCGCAGGGTATCGTGTAAACCGAACCTGCCGGAAAAACTCCGCCGCCCCGTGCCGGGCGCACCGGAACACCCGCGGCATTGCAGCCGGGGCGTTTGACCGGACGGCCCCAGCCGGGCGGAAAACCTGTTTTAACTTTCGTCCCTTGCAGCCGGAGAGCCAAGCGCTTCTCCGGCTGTTTTTTGCGTTTTTCAGGTCAGTTTTTTCAGTTTTTGTTAAACGTTACAATTTTTTCACAAAGCTGCGGCATATTGTTATTGCCTTTCTTTCAGCATTTTGATAACATGAATTTGTAAATATCTTACACAATATCGTTTAACAAGAAGGAGGTTTCCATGAAGAAACGTCTTGCCGCATTGTTCCTCGCGTCCGTTTTCCTCATCCTCTCCCTTGTCACAACGACATTCGCCCTTTCTCCCACTGCTCTTGAACTTGAAAAAGAAGCGCGTTCTCTGGAAGCATACGCCGGACTTCTGGAGGACTTGGAGCTCAAGGACGCTGTGCGCATCAGTCCGCACCTCCCGGTCATGCCGGAATACTATTGCGGCGCGTATCTGGATGAACAGGGCCAGCTCAACCTCATGCTCAAGGAGAACGCGCCCATTTCCGCCGCGGAGCTGATGCGCCAACACAGCGGTTCCACCATTTTAGAACACAGGGCGCGCTATTCATACAATGAAATGAACCGCGTGATCGCGCAGATCAGTTCCAAGCTCACCGCCCCTGTCATCGCTTCCACCGGCGTTCTTTCTTGGCGTTTGGACGAAAAAGCAAACCGTGTTGTCGTAGAGCTCAAAGGGCTTTCTTCTGAAAAAATCGCCGCTTTCCGTTCGCAGGTTTCCGCACACGAGTGCATCGTTTTCGAGGCCGTTCCCCTAAACGCCTGCATTGAATTCCCCATGGAATCTACTGAAATCGTCCCCGTCCCTGCGGCTTCTTCCGAAGCTGCCGCTGCTTTTTCGGCTGCTTCCAGCAGCCCAATCACATTGACTCTCGGTTCTGAAATCTTCGCCCGCTGCACCGGTCGAGATGAAAGCGGCGTCCTTCAGCATGACTTCCACCGGTTGAGTATCGGCATGGGCGCAACGCTGTACGGAGACCGCGGCTTCTTTACCGCGGCGCACGGCTGCATTCCCCATTCCAGCGACCACGGCTCCTATACGCTTACGCCGACGATGGAATGTTTTATCGCACCCGGCTGGAAAG
>JAEYFO010000338.1 GCA_023402915.1 Bacillota bacterium
TCGTGCTGGGCGTGGAGAAGAAGTAAGCGCCCGCGCTGTCCAGAACCGTTCAAAAGCAAAAACCCGGCTGTGCGCCGGGAGAGAAGAGTCCGCTTCGGCGGGCTCTTTTTGCGGTTTTGGGGAAGGAAAAAGAGGGAAGCTTTTTTGAAAAAAGGAGGGAATGCGCATTGCGCTTCCCCGCCGCGAAAAACCGTGCTATACTCAAAGCAGCAGCCGCCCGGACCAAGAGGAGCGGCGTGAGAGCGAATCAACGGAAAAACAAACCAACCAACAAAACGGCGAACGAGCCCAAAGGAGGAAGAAGGACGATGCCGGTCGGACTGGTGAGAAGCTGGGTGTATCTGATCCTTGCGGCGGTGGTGACGGCGGTCATTGCCGTGGCGGCCTGGCGCGCGGGCAAGACCCTGCGGCAAAAGGGCATGGGGCTGGCGATCCTTTATGTGACGGTGCCGCTGTGGGTGGGGGCGCTGGAGCTGCCCGTCTGGGGGAAGATCCTGCTGCTTCTTGCCGCAGGCGTTCCGGCGCTGTGCTGCTTTCTGCCGCGGAAGAAGGGTTGAGGGGAGGGGGGACGTTGGGGAAACTTTTTACCAAATTTTCCTGCTGAAAATTTGGCATTTCAACAAGGAAGCATGTCACCCTTACGGGTGACAACCTTTGAAAAAAGTTTCCCCAAACCCCTTCAAAAAACTTTCAAAAGAAAAATATAAAAGATATGAGCGAAGCGCTTCCCTTCTGATGGAGCGGAGGGGAAAACCACAAAGACGAAGAGTTTTTCTTCTGATGGGAGAAAAAAGAAAAATACAGAGGAGAGAGATGCCCCCTTCATTTCGAAGAAAGTTGATTGAATTTCGAAGAGAAGGGGCCTTCTGGCGAAAGGGTGGAAAACGTTCCCTATTTTTAAGGCGGCGCGGGGCGCTTTCGAACCGTGAAAGGGCGCATCTTATGCGATGGGAGAGCCTGCCGGTCAGGGGATGGTTTTCGCGATTTCCCCTTTCAAAACGAGTTCTCCGCCGAAGCGGCGGCGCTTTCCCCTTGGCGCAGCCGTGCCGTTGCAGGGAAATCTTTTCTTTTCCGGCGGGATATAGTAAAATGAGAAAAAACAGGGGCCTCGACGAGCGTTCAGGCCCTTTTTCCCGCCCCGAAAGCGGGCGCACCAACAGAGAGGAGCTTTTTCGCGGATGTATCTGGCGGACGAATGGAAGGATTATGAACTGATCGACTGCGGCGGCGGCGAAAAATTTGAGCGCTGGGGGAACGTGACCCTTCTGCGTCCCGATCCGCAGGCCATCTGGCCCATGGGCGGCCCCTGCCGGGCGGACGCGCATTATCTGCGCTCGGCGGCGGGCGGCGGGCATTGGGAATACCAGAAAAAGAACCTGCCCGAAAGCTGGAAGATCGCGTTGGGCGACGATCTGCGCTTTGTGGTGCGGCCCACCGGCTTCAAGCACACCGGCCTGTTTCCCGAACAGGCCGTCAACTGGCGCTGGATGCAGGAGCGCATCCGTGCGGCGGGGCGGCCCGTCCGGGTGCTGAATCTGTTCGCCTATACCGGCGGCGCGACGGCGGCCTGTCTGGCGGCGGGGGCGGAAGTGGTTCACGTGGACGCGGCCAAGGGCATGGTGGCCTGGGCCAAGGACAACGCGGCGGCCAGCGGCCTTGCGGACAGGCAGGTGCGCTGGATCGTGGACGACGTTTTGAAGTTCGTGCAGCGCGAGCAGCGCCGGGGGCGGACGTATCAGGGCATTTTGATGGATCCGCCCAGCTATGGCCGCGGCCCGTCGGGCGAGGTGTGGAAGATCGAGGACAGCCTCTTTGAACTGGTGCAGGCCTGCATGGGCATCGTGGCGGACGATCCGGTGTTTTTCCTCATCAATTCCTATACGACCGGCCTTGCGCCCACGGTGCTGGCCAACGTTCTCGATCTGACCATGGGCGAGCGCTTTGGCGGCGCGGTGGAGGCCGACGAGGTGGGGCTGCCGGTGACGCGGCGCAATCTGGTTTTGCCCTGCGGCGCATCCGGCCGCTGGCAGACCTGCTGAGCGAAAGGAGAAACAGGCGTGAAAGGACCGAGGGTTCTTTATGAGGACAATCATCTGCTGTGCGTCGAAAAGCCGGTCAACCTGCCCGCGCAGGCGGACGCTTCCGGCGACGAGGATCTTTTGACGCTGTGCAAGGCCTATATCGCCGAAAAATACCGGAAACCCGGCGCGGTCTATCTGGGGCTTGTCCACCGGCTGGACCGTCCCGTCGGCGGCGCAATGGTATTCGCCCGCACCAGCAAGGCGGCGCAGCGGCTGGCCCAGTCCATGAAAAAGGGTGCGTGGCACAAGACCTATCTGGCCGTGGTGCGCGGCCACGCCCCCCGGAGGGGCGAGCTGTGCGACTGGCTCCTCAAGGACGAAGCGACCCGCATCAGCCGCGTCGTGCCCGAAGGGACGGCGGGCGCAAAATTTGCAAAGCTGCGCTTTACCCGGCTTTGGGAGGCGGAGGGGCTTTCGCTCCTTTCCGTCGAGCTGTTCACCGGACGGCACCATCAGATCCGCGTGCAGCTCTCCCATGCCGGGCTGCCCCTTTGGGGCGACCAGCGCTATGGAAAAAACGAGCTTCCCGGCCGGCAGATCGCCCTTTGGGCCTTGCGGCTGACCTTCCCCCATCCCACGGCGGGGAAGGACATTGCGCTTTTTTGTCCGCCGCCCGGCGCGCCACCCTGGCGGAGCTTTGAACAAAAGCTGCTGAATTGGACGGTTCCCATCGTCTATGAGGACGCGCGCATCGTCCTTTTCGACAAGCCCGCCGGCATGGAGGTGCAGGGGGAAGATTCTCTGGAAGCGCTGGCCAAAACCCGCTGGCCGCAGGCGGCCGCCTGTCACCGGCTGGACGTGAACACCGGCGGGCTGGTGCTGTTTTCCAAGGACCCGCAGGCGGAAGAAGCGCTTTGCGCCGCCATCAGGGAGCGCCGCATTGAAAAGCGTTACCGCTGCATCGTCAAGGGGAAGCCCGCTCCCGCGGAAGGCGAGCTGCGCGACTGGCTCCTCAAGGACGAAAGGGCCGCGCGGGTCACGGTGGTCAAAAACCCCGTCCCCGGCGCGAAGGAGATCGTTACCCGCTACCGGACGCTCTGGGCAAAAGCCGATCGTTCTCTGCTCGAGGTGGAGCTGGTCACGGGGCGGACGCACCAGATCCGGGCGCACCTGGCGTCCATCGGCTGCCCGCTGCTGGGGGACGACAAATACGGCGACCGGGAGTGGAACAAGGCGCACGGCTGCACGGCGCAGGCGCTCTACGCCTGTTCGCTGACGCTGCATTTTGAAAAAAATTCGCCCCTTTCGGCGCTGGAAGGAAAGAAATTTTCCGTCGAGCCGATCCTTTGACAGGGCGGCGCAGTTCTAAAAAGAAACAGAAAAAACCGGGGCAGGCGGCGGCTTGTCCCGATTTTGACGTTTTTGGAAAAATGGAAGGGAAAATTCTCTGCATTTGCAGAGCCGGACTGAAACGGAAAAACAGTGGAGACGGCGGAAACGCCGGCGTTTTTCAACGCTTCCAACAAAAAAACGCTCCGGCGCTGCACCGGGGCATTTTTGGTATTCTTCAAAAATTATTTTTTATACGACGCGGGCGCGGCCACGAAGAAGCGGCTCTCCCAAACGTAGCCTGCCTTGCGCATGGCGTTGTCGCCCAGCAGGAAATACGCGCGCTCGATCCGTCCCGCCACGTCCGGCAGGGGGTCGTCCGACGTGCAGTCGATGTGGTACCATGCGCCGTCGATGTTGACCAGATTCCACATGTGGCTGCCGCCGTTCATCGTGCCCGTGACGGCATAGCATTTCAGGCCGGAAAGGATGCTGAGCAGGCCGAACAGCTCGGCGTAGCCCTCGCACACGGCGTAGCCGTTTTCCAGCAGGCCCATGGCCGTATAGGACGCGGGAGAATGCCCGCCGCTGCCGGCGCGCGCGGTGTCGTAGTGGTAGTTGGACACGAGAAAATCGTGGATGGCCGCGACCTTTTCGTAGTCCGTCTTTCCGGAGAGCCGGAGGTTTTTCAAAAGGGCGTTGACCTTCTTCTGGAACGTCAGCGTGTCGTGCTCCTCAATGGGTTCGCCGTAAAGATAGTTTCGGATCAGCTGCCCTGCCGCGTCGTAGGGAAGCACGACCGCCAGATTGGCGTCCGGCCCTTTGCCGGAATAGTGATAGGTAAAGCGGATCTGCCCATTCTCAAGGTAGGCGCTGTGCAGCGGCGCTGTGCTCTGGTTGATCTGGCTCTAGAACTTCTGAAGCTGAAGATAGCGCACCTGGATGGTGGGCATCGTCCGGTAGGTGACCACGGCGCGGTTGACGCCGTTGAACAGCTCGTCCAGGGACGTGATGGTTTCCGGCAGGGACGGATAGCCTGCCGCCGGATTCCACTTCGGGCCGGCGGAAACTGCCGGTCCTTCGGAAGCCGCATTGCCCAGCACGGCGCTCACGGCGGAAGAAGCAACGTATTCCGACGCGCCGTTTTCATGCAGACGGACGCGGAAGGCGTACGCGCCTTCTTCTTTTGGGCAGTAACAGAGGGAAGAAGAAGCGCTGTCCTTTTTCAGATAGACGTATTTTTCCGCGCCGGGCTTTTTGACCAGAAAGTCATAAAGCACTTTTGCACCGGAAGGCAGCCCCTGCGCTTTTGCGTAGAGCACAAAACCTTCTTCCGCGGCGGAGCCCCCCTCCACGGAGAGCGTGACGGATGCCGCGGCTTCGCTTTTGGCTGCCGCAAAGGCGGGCAGCGAGACGGAAAGCGTCAGCAGCGCGCAAAGCAGCAGCGCCAATTTTCTGGAAAAACGTTTCATGGATCCTTCATACCTCTGTGTCGTTTGTTTGAAAAAGAACGCCGAAAAACCGGCTGTTGGAGCCGTTGGATCGGCAAAGAAAAACGCAAAGCCGCGGCAAATGGAATTTTGAGAAAAATCCCTCCTGCGCGGACGGCGCGCCGCTTCCGTTGTCCCATATCCCACGTGGGAAAGAACAGGGGAGCTTCTCCCGGCCTTACGGTTTTCTCAAAACGATCCGGGAAAGGACGTGCGCGGTGAACGGCTTGGCGGCTCCGCCGCCGAACGGATGCTTTCCGAAGGCCTGTGCCCCGCAGGGGTAAAAGCGCACGTTACGGGTTTTGCCGGCCGTTTCTGATGAAGGAACAGGCAAAACCAGAAACTCTCGCAAAAATCCGGATTTTTGCGAAATCGACGTCAGCGCTCCATCGCCGCGCCGAGGAAGGAGACGAACAGCGGATGCGGGCGGTTGGGGCGGCTGGTGAACTCCGCGTGCGCGGCCGTGCCCACAAACCAGCGGTGCTCCCGCAGCTCCACGATCTCCGGCAGATGATTCGTCGGGCATACGCCCGTGACGGCCATGCCGTGCGCTTCGAGGGCGGGCACGTAGCGCGGGTTGATCTCGTAGCGGTTGCGGTGCCGCTCCACCACAGCGTCCACGCCGTAGGCCGCGCGGGCGAGAGAGCCTTCGGCCAGCTCGCAGGCGTAGCCGCCAAGGCGCATCGTGCCCGCAGCGCGCGGATCCGCGTCCTTGTATTCCTCCATCAGATCGATGACCGGATCGGCTGCGTTCGGCGTGCGCTCCGTGGTGTCCGCGTCCAAGGAGCAGACGTCGCGGGCAAATTCCACCACAGCCATCTGCATCCCAAGGCCAAGGCCGAAGAACGGCACGTTGTGCGTGCGGGCGTAACGGGCGGCCACGACCATGCCTTCCATGCCGCGTTCGCCAAAGCCGCCGGGAACCAGAATGCCGTCCGCGCCGGAAAGCGCTTTTTCCGCCGCCGCGTCGTCCGTCAGATCGCCCGAGTAGATCCAGTCGATGTCCACTTCCGCGCTGTGGGCGATGCCCGCGTGTACCAGCGCCTCGTAAACGGAAATGTATGCGTCGTGCAGATCGACGTATTTGCCCACCAGCGCAATGCGGATGCGGCGCTCCAGATGCTTGAAGCGATAGACCAGATCGTTCCATTCGTTCAGGTCGGCTTCCGGCAGATCGAGCGACAGCTTCTTGCAGACCAGCGCGTCCAGCCCCTCGCCGTGCATCATCAGCGGCACGTCGTAGAGCGTCTCCGCGTCGTAGTTCGGAATGACCGCGCTGCCTTCGACGTTGCAGAACAGGCCGATCTTGTCCCGCAGGGACTGGGACAGCGCCCCCGCCAGCTCGCAGCGGCACACGATGATGTCCGGCTGAATGCCGATGGAGCGCAGCTCCTTGACGGAATGCTGCGTGGGCTTGGTCTTGAGCTCCTGCGCCTTGCCGAGATAGGGCACCAGCGTTACGTGAATGAACAGGCAGTTCTCCGAGCCCACTTCCCATTTGATCTGGCGGATGGCCTCAAGGAAGGGGAGCGATTCGATGTCGCCCACTGTGCCGCCCACTTCCGTGATGACCACGTCGCTGCCCGTCGTGCGGGCGACGCGGAAAATGGAGCGCTTGATCTCGTTCGTGATGTGGGGAATGACCTGCACCGTGCCGCCGTGATAATCGCCCATGCGCTCCTTGTTGATGACGGACTGATAGATCTGCCCGGAGGTGATGTCCGAATCCACCGTCAGCGTCTCGTCGATGAAGCGCTCGTAGTGCCCCACGTCCAGGTCACATTCGCCGCCGTCCTCCGTGACGAACACCTCGCCGTGCTGCAGGGGGCTCATCATGCCGGGGTCAAGGTTGATGTACGGGTCGAATTTCTGCATGGAGACCTTCAGGCCGCGGCTCTTGAGCAGCCGGCCCAGAGAGGCCGCGGTGATGCCTTTTCCGAGCGAAGAGACGACGCCGCCGGTGACGAAGATGAATTTGGTTGCCATAATACCCTCCTGAGAAGCAAGTCATAAAGAAAAAAGAAGCAAACGCCGCAGCGCCGGAAGCGAGCCGCCGCCCGGTTCCAGTCACAAAAAAACGCCTTCTAAAACGAAAAAACAGAAATTCTTTCGCCAAAAGTCACAGAAAAACGCCTTTTCAAACAGGAAAGGCAGAAAATCTTCCTTCGAAGGTCATAAAAAAGAGCCGGAGAAACCCTCAGGCTCTTTCTTATTTTACGCGCAGAACAAAGGGGTGTCAATGAAGCGAAGGATTTTTCTGACGGCTTTTTTGCACCGGAACGCTCAAAGGAGCAGCCCTTTGAAAGGACGGAAGCTGCGCCCCGGCCCCCTTTGTTTGCGCCTATTCCTGCAAATAGTCAAACACCAGCACGGTCTTTTCCGAAAGGGCTTCCGCCGTCAAAACCACCGTCCGTCCCGGCAGATAGCCCACGTCGTAATCCTCCTCCATTTCGGCCAGGAACTCCTCCACGTCCTCAAGGGGGAACATCAGCGTCGGGATGTAATAG
>JAEYFO010000348.1 GCA_023402915.1 Bacillota bacterium
CCAGTCCACCCGCAGCGTGCAGACCGCCCTCAAGACGCTGGGCTTTTACAGCGGAACGGTGGACGGCGAAAGCGGGCGGCAGACTGCCGCGGCGCTCAAGGCGTTTCAAAGGGCTTACGGCCTGACGGCGGACGGCAAGGCGGGCGAGCAGACGGAGACGCTTTTGAACGAACTGCTCCAAACCGGCGGAACGGGCGCAAGCGCCGCCTGCATCGCGGAAAACGGCGAGGTGATCCTGGCGGAATGGTACAATGCGGCCAAGGCGCTGGTGCCAAAATATGAAGCGCTGCCCTGCGTGGACGTGGCCACCGGCGAGCGGTTCGTGCTGCGCTGCTTTTCCAAGGGCTCCCATGCCGATGTGGAGCCGCTGACCAAAGCCGATACGGACATGCTCTATCGCATCAACGGCAAGCGTTGGAGCTGGACGCCACGGGCGATCTGGGTGTATTTTGGCGGAAAGTGCTACGCCGCCGCCATCAATATGCAGCCCCACGGCCCGGATACCCTGCCGGACAACGGCACGAAGGGGCAGATCTGTATGCACTTTTATTGCAGCCGCCAGCACAACACCGGCGCGGAAAACAGGAATTTGCAGCAGGCTGTCCTGGCCGCGTTTGAAAAGGGAGAAAATGCGCCGTCGTGGGAAGAAGTCTGCGGCGCAATGGAGCAGGAAGAGCAGACAGAATCGTCTGAATTACCGGCGCAGCCCGAAGAGACCGGGACTTCTGAAACGGAAAAAGACCCGGCGCAGCAGCCCGAAGAAGGAGAAGAACTGCCCGTCGAGGACGAAGCGTGATTTTTGAGAAGGGGATTGTTCGAAATATAATTTTTGGATCGAGCAGAAGCCGCTGCAAACTCTGTCCGGCAGAGCTTTCCGCAAAAAAAACAAACCGCCTTCCGGGAGCGCCGGGGGCGGTTTTGCGATTGAAGTTGGTTGCGAAAAAAGCGGACGCAGCAGTTAAAAACAGGGAAAAGCGGGGGAATCCCCCTGCCTGAACGGCGCTTTGACGAGCGCGCAGGCGATGGAAGGGCGCGCCGCTACCGGAGAAATTTTTTCAGCAGGGAAAAGCTGCGCTCTGTGGCGGGCAGCCGCCGAAGCGCCGGATCGATGGAGCCGAAACGGGTCAGCACGCTCTTGGGCCGGGTGAAGGCTTCAAAGCTGGTCTTTCCGTGGTAGCTGCCCATGCCGCTTTGACCCGTGCCGCCAAAGGGCAGATGGGGGGAAGCAAGGTGCATGAGCGTATCGTTGACGCACGCGCCGCCAAAGCGCAGGCCGGAAAGCACCCGGCGCTGCTCGCTGCGGTCGTTTGAAAACAGATACAGCGCCAGCGGCCGGGGACGGAAAGCGACGAAGGCGATGGCCTCTTCGAGCGTTTCCACCGGCACGATGGGCAAAAGCGGGCCGAAAAGCTCTTCCTGCATCAGCGGCGAAGCGCCGTCCGCCAGGTAGACCGACGGTTCGATCCGAAGGGATTCTTCCTCCCGGTTTCCGCCAAAGAGCAGGCTGGCTTCGCTCGCGTCCATCAACGCGGCCAGCCGGTCAAAATGCCGCCGGTTCACGATGCGCGGCCAATCGGGATGAGAAAGCGCATCGCCGCCGAAAAAGGCGGAAAGCTCTTTTTGAAGCGCGGCGGTCAGGGCGGGCAGCGCCTCTTTTTCGCAAAGCACATAATCCGGCGCAACGCAGGTCTGGCCGGCGTTCATGCCCTTTCCAAAAAGAAGGCGGCGGGCGGTCAGGGCAAAATCAGCGCGCTTCGTGACGATCACAGGGCTTTTTCCGCCCAGTTCCAGCACCACGGGCGTCAGATGCTGCGCCGCGTGCGCCATGACGGTTTTCCCCACTTGAGGCGAGCCGGTAAAAAAGATAAAATCAAAGGGGAGCGAAAGCAGCGCTTCGCCGCTTTCCCGGCCGCCGAGGACGACGGAGATTTCTTCCTCCGGGAAAACGGAAAGCAGCGTTTTCAAAAGCGCCGCCGTGGCGGGCGCCTGCGAAGAGGGGCGCACGATCGCCCGGTTGCCGCCGCAGATCGCCCCGATGAGTGGAACGAGCGCCAGCTGGAAAGGATAATTCCACGGAGAAAGGATCAGGCACACGCCGTGCGCGTCCCGCAAAACCTGCGAGCGCCCGGGCTGAAGCGGCAGGGGCGTTCGGACCGTTTTGGGCTTTGCCCAGCGGCGCAGGCGCCGGAGGGCGAAGCGCAGCTCGGAAAGGACGATGCCCGTTTCGGTCTCATAGGATTCCGCCGGGGATTTTCCAAGGTCGGCGCGCAGCACAGCCGCAATGTCGTCGATGTGGGATTCCACAGCCTTTTCCAAAAGCCGCAGCCGCCGCAGCCGCTCCGGCACGGGCAGCGGGCCTTTTTGCTGAAATTGAAACGATTGCAGGGCGAAACGTCCGGAGAGTTCGGCAGCTTCCATCGAGAACGGCCTCCTTTTTGCTGTGCCGTCGAAAAACGGACGGCCTGAAGTAGTTGTTTTTATTTTACACAAGAATATCTTACACAACAACATTTTGCACAACAATGCGTTTTTTCAAAAAGAACGGAGGAAAACGATGCGCCTGATCGACATCACAAGAGAATTGCTCGGCGCGCCCAGCTATCCCGGCGACGAGCGGCCGGTGCTGACGCAGGAGCTTTCCTTTGAAAAAGAGGGATACCGGCTTTCGTCGCTGCGCCTTTGCGTCCATAACGGCACCCATGCCGATGCGCCCAGCCACTTCCTGGCGGCGGGCAGAGACGTCGCGTCTATGGATCCGGCGCTGTTCGTCGGCCCTTGCGTGGTGCGGACGGTTTCGGGCGCGGTGGACGGCGTGACGGCGCTGGAGCTTTCGCTCAAGGGCTGCGAAAAGCTGCTGCTGCGCGGCGGCGCGCTCACGGAGCAGGGGGCGAAGGTGCTGCTGCGCCGGGGCGTGCGGACGGTGGGGACTGACCGGCTTTCCATTTCCCACAGCGAAGAAACCGAAGCGGCCGTGCATAGGGCGCTGCTTGAGGCGGGCGCGGCTATTTTGGAAAACCTCCGGCTGGACGACGCGCCGGACGGACAATATTTTCTCTTTGCGCCGCCCCTTTTGATCGCCGGAGCGGAAGGCGCGCCGGTGCGGGCGATGCTGCTTTGCGAGACGGAGGAACCATGAAAGAACAAAATTCATCCAAGAAAAAAGCCGCTGCCGAGCGGGACGCGCTGATCCGAAAGCTCCTCAGGAGCGAAACGGCAAACAAGCTCGAAAGCGAGGAGCTGCTGCATATGCTCCTTGAACATCGGATCTGCGACGACGTGCGCGCCCAGCAGGAGCAGCGGGCGACCTTTGGCCAGCGCCTTTCGGACGGCATTGCGAAATTTGTGGGAAGCTGGATCTTCATCGGCAGTTTTTGTCTGTTTTTGGCGCTGTGGATGGTGGGAAACTGGCTGCTGAGGGACGGCGCTTTTGACCCGTATCCCTATATTCTGCTCAATCTGGTGCTTTCGTGCGTGGCGGCCATCCAGGCGCCGCTCATCATGATGAGCCAGAACCGGCAGGAAGAAAAGGATCGGCTGCGCGCCCAGAGCGATTACCGCGTCAATTTGAAATCCGAGCTGATTTTGGAAGATCTCCATTTCAAGCTGGACAAGGTGCTTGCGCAGCAGGAAGCGCTTTCCAAACGGCTCGACGCGCTGGAAAAGACGGAAAATTCCGAAAAAATGAGGGAACAGCCGGAAAGGTCAGACCAAACAGGACAAATAGAGGAAGGAACGCATGAATAGCATCAAGAGGGACTGCGCGGCCATGGGCGTGCTCCTTGGGGCGCTGGGAACGGCCTTTGCGCTGCTGGGATCGTTTTTGATCGTGGGCGCGGTCTGCGGCGGCGCGGCGCTGGGGCTGGGGCTGTTTTCCCGAAAGGGGGAGGAGGGCGCGAAAAAAAGCGGGCTGTGCGCGGCGTTTCTCGGCGGTGCGGCGCTGGCTGTTTCGGCGGTGTTTCTGCTGCTGGCGTTGATCGGGACGCACGGATAAAAAAGAAATTTTTGGGAAGTTTTGAATCTTTTTTTTGAAATTTCCTAAAGACTGACGCATATTCAGTCGGGTTTGTGGTATCATGGGAAAATAGCGAAAGGAGGCAGGGCGATGGAACCGAAACAAAGCATTGCGGAAACCAACGCGGAGAAAAACGCCGAGAAAGCGGCGCACAAAGAACAAAAGCAGCGGGAAAAAGCCGAGAAGCAAGCCGCAAAGCAGCGGGAAAAGCAGCAGCGTCGGCTGGAAAAATACGACAAAAAGACCCGGCAGGAGGAAGAAGCGCTGGCGCAGGCTCCCGTCGGAAAACGGCCGCGGGGCCGGCTGTATACCACGGGCGAGGAGATCGTCAACGCCATCACCCACGGCGTGGGCGCGGCGCTCTCGGTCGCGGCGCTGGTGTGGATGACGGTGCTGGCCGTCCGCTCGGGCAGGGCGGTCGATCTGGCGTCGGCGCTGATCTATGGCGGCACCATGGTGATCCTTTATACCATGTCCACGCTTTACCACGCCATCGCCAACCGGTCGGCCAAAAAAGTCTTTCAGGTGTTCGATCACTGCACGATCTATCTGCTGATCGCAGGAACCTATACGCCCTTTGCCCTTTCGGCGCTGGGCGGCACGCTGGGCTGGACGATCTTCGGCGCGATCTGGGCGCTGGCGGCGCTGGGCATCGTGCTCAACGCGGTCGATATGAAAAAGTTCCGGGTGTTTTCCACCATCCTGTACCCGCTGATGGGCTGGGCGATCGTGGCGGCCTTCAAGCCGCTTTGCGCCGCGGTGCCGGCCGCGGGGATCCGGTTGCTGGTGGCGGGCGGCGTGGCCTATACGCTCGGATTGATCTTCTACGGCCTGAAAAAATACCGCTACATGCACTCCGTCTGGCATCTGTTCGTGCTGGCGGGCAGCGTGCTGCACTTCCTTTCGGTGGTGCTGTACGTGCTGTGACGGCAAAACGGCTGCGCGTTCAGGCAGACAAAAAAGGACGTTTCCCTGCGCGGGGAAGCGCCCTTTTTCTTTTGAAAAACTGAAAACATTGGATTTTGAAACGGCGGAGCTACTGCTCGAGCGCTTCGCCCAGCGTGAGCCATTCCTCCGAAAGCGCGTCCGAACGGGCGCGGAGCGTTTCGAGCTGTGCGCTCAGCTCGGCGGCCTTTTGATAATCCGACGCGGTTTCCGGGTCGCACAGCGCCGCTTCTACCTCTGCCGCTTCCGCCTCGACGGCGGACAGCTCTTTTTCCACCTGAGAAAAACGGGCGCGCAGCTTGCGAAGGGCGGCTTTTCGCTCTTTTTCGGCCAGATACTCGTTGGCCGCGGCGGAGGGCGCTTCTTTTTTCGGCTCTTCCGCCGGACGGGCGGCGGAAAGCTGCGCCAGCCGGGCGGTGTATTCTTCGTAGCTGCCCGGGCAGCTGTAGGCCCCGTCCTCCGTCAGCGCCAGAATGCGCGTGGCCATTTTGTTGATGAAATAGCGGTCGTGCGACACGATGAGCAGCGTGCCCTCGTAGTCGGAGAGGGCGCTCTCAAGCGCTTCGCGGGATGTGATGTCCAGATGGTTCGTCGGTTCGTCCAGCAGGAGAAAATTCGCCTGCGAAAGCATCAGCTTCAAAAGGCAGACCCGCGCCCGTTCGCCGCCGGAAAGGCTCTCGACGGTCTTGAACACGTCGTCGCCCCGGAACAGGAACCGGCCCAGCGCAGAGCGCACTTCGGTCTGCGTCATGGAAGGGTAGGCGTCCCAGATCTCGTCGATGACGGTCTTTTCCGGGGAAAGCCCGGCCTGCGTCTGGTCGTAATAGCCGCAGACGATGTTGCTGCCCAGCTCCCGAAGGCCGCTGTCCGGCGGCACTTTTCCAAGGAGGATGTTCAAAAGCGTGGTCTTTCCGCAGCCGTTGTGGCCGAGGAGAAAGACCCGCTCGTCCTTCCGGATGAGAAGATCGACATCGTGAAAAAGCCGGCGGCTGCCGAAGGATTTGGAAAGGTTTTCGCCCCGGAGCACTTCGTTTCCGCCGCCCGGCACGACCGCAAAGCGAAAGCGCAGCGCTTCGGGCGAATTTTCCGGCTTGACGAGCGTCTCCTTGAGCCGGTCGATCTCCTTGAGCTTGCTTTCGGCGGTGCGGATGTTCCGCTCCCGGTTCCATTGGCGCTGCTGGGCGACGATGCCCTCGATGCGCTCGATCTCCTTCATGGTGTTGGCATAATGGCGCGCGGCGGTCTCCCGCTCTTTTTCCTTTTTCTGCTGAAACACCGTGTACCCGCCGCTGTAGCTGGCCAGCTTGTGGTTTTCGATCTCGAACGTGCGCGTCGTGACCCGGTCGAGAAAATAGCGGTCGTGCGACACGACGA
>JAEYFO010000269.1 GCA_023402915.1 Bacillota bacterium
ATGTCACCCTTCGGGTGACAACCTTTTTCAAAAAGTCCCTGACCGGGGTTCGGGGCAGAGCCCCGGATCGCTCCCCCTACTCCCGCAGCGAATCGGCCACATAGCGCGCCAGACGCTCGGCCTCGCCTTCCCAGCGGCGCAGCAGCCCCTCGGCCTCCGTGGCCATGGACTCGGCCTTTTCCGCGTCGGCCATGGCGCGCACGTTGACAAACACGTTCAGCGCCGCGCCCGAAAGCGCCGCCCGGCAGCAGTACGCCCCGACGCCCGCGTCCGAAAGCGCCATCACCGAGCCCTTGAGCGCCAGCTCCTGAAGGAGCGGCAGTGCCGCCGCGCTCTGCCGCATGATCTCCAGCGGCACCTCCGTCGCTTCGAGCAGCGCCGCCTGCAATGCCGCGTCCTTTGCCGCCTTCTCTTCCGGCGTGGCGGACGGCATCCTGTAGGCCGCAGACAGCGGCAAAAACGCCGCTTCGTCCCGCTCCGCCAACGCGAGCAGCTTGTCCGATATCGCTTTGATCTGGCCGCACAGCCGCACAAGATCGTCCTGCACCGCCGCATAGCGCGCTTTGCCCTCGGCCAGCGCCCCCGTCATGTGCCCCAGCGCCGCGCCGATCGCACCCACCAGCGCGCAGGCGCTGCCGCCGCCCGGCGTGGGGGCGGAAGAAGCCAGCGTTTCGACAAATTCCTTGCAGCTCACGTTCATTCCCGTTTCCATGGTGGAACAATTCCTCCTTCTGTTTCGAATCGGTTCGAAAAGGCGCGCCTGCGGCAATTCGTTTTTGAACAAAGCAGCGCGCCGCGTTGTTTTGTGTTTTTGAAAAAAAGGCAGACCGCCCCAGTGGGTCGCAATGCTTTTCCAGGCAGGGCCTGTTCTTTTTGAAAAAACAGGCAAAAGCGCCCGAACCGCGCCGGAGCGATTCCGCGATTTTTATTCTCGCCGGAAAATTCGCCAAAACGGGAAAAAACTCCTGCTTCTTCTGGCCGTCTTTGGGGCCTTTCCCGGGAAATTTCTCTGAAAATCGTTTTTTTTTTGGAAAAGCGCTGCGCTGCGCAAAAGGCGGCGGAAACAAACCTGCTGCCCCTCCGCCGCCCGCATTTTGGAAAATTTTGTCCGGTTAGAACAGGCCGGAGATCACGCCGTTTTCATCCACGTCGATGCGCTCCGCCGCAGGGACTTTCGGCAGCCCCGGCATGGTCATGATGTCGCCGGTGAGCGCCACGAGGAAGCCCGCGCCCGCGCTGACCCGCACGTTTCGCACCGTCACCGTGAAGCCCCGGGGCGCGCCCAGCAGCGCCGCATTGTCCGAAAAGCTGTACTGCGTCTTGGCCACGCACACCGGCAGGCCGGAAAAGCCCAGCTTCGTCAGCTGATCGATCTGCTTTTTGGCCGCCGGGGTGAAAACCACGCCCTCGCCGCGGTAGACCCGCTGCACGATGGCAGAGAGCTTTTCCTCGATGGAAAGGCCGTGATCGTAGCAGGGGGTGAAGGCGGAAGGCGTTTCACAGAGCCGCGCCACCTCTTCCGCCAGCGCCAGCGCGCCCGCGCCGCCCTTGGCGTGGACTTCCGAAAGAACGGCCTTCACGCCCTGCGCTTCGCAGGCCGCCTGAAGGAAGGCAAGCTCCTTTTCCGTGTCGGAGGGGAAGCGGTTGACCGCCACGACGCAGGGCAGGCCGTACACCTCCCGGAGATTCTGCGCGTGCCGGAGCAGGTTCGGAAGGCCCTTTTCCAGCGCGTCGAGGTCTTCGCTGGCCAGCTCGGTCTTTGCAAGGCCGCCGTGCATCTTGAGCGCCCGCACCGTCGCCACCAGCACCACGGCCGAGGGCGTCAGGCCCGCCATGGGGCATTTGATGTCCAGAAATTTTTCCGCGCCCAGATCGGCGCCAAAGCCCGCTTCCGTCACGGCGTAGTCCCCCAGCTTGAGCGCCATGCGCGTGGCGGTGACGGAGTTGCAGCCGTGGGCGATGTTGGCGAACGGCCCGCCGTGCACCAGCGCCGGCGTGTGCTCCAGGGTCTGGACGAGATTGGGCTTGAGCGCGTCCTTCAAAAGGGCGGTCATTGCGCCCGCCGCCTTCAGATCGCCCGCCGTGACGGGCTGTTCGTCATACGTATAGCCCACGATGATGCGGGAGAGCCGCTCCTTGAGGTCGGAAATGCCCGTCGCCAGGCAAAGCACCGCCATGATCTCCGACGCGACGGTGATGTCGTAGCCGTCCTCGCGGGGCACGCCGTTGACCCGGCCGCCCAGCCCGTCCACCACGAAGCGCAGCTGCCGGTCGTTCATGTCCACGCAGCGCTTCCAGGTGATGCGCCGCGGATCGATGTTCAGGGCGTTGCCCTGATAAATGTGGTTGTCCAGCATGGCGGCCAGAAGATTATTGGCTGCGCCGATGGCGTGAAAATCCCCCGTAAAATGGAGGTTGATGTCCTCCATGGGCACCACCTGCGCGTAGCCGCCGCCCGCCGCGCCGCCCTTGATGCCGAACACCGGGCCGAGCGAAGGCTCCCGAAGCGCCACGACGGCGTTTTTCCCGATGCGGCGCAGGCCGTCTGCAAGGCCGACGGTGGTGGTGGTTTTGCCCTCGCCCGCAGGCGTGGGGGTGATGGCCGTGACCAGAATGAGCTTTCCGTCTTTTCGGGGGGATTCCGAAAGGAGTTTCAGGTCAATTTTGGCCTTATATGCGCCGTAAGGCTCCAGATAGCGGGCGTCGATCCCGGCGGCGGCAGCCACGTCGCAAATGGGCTGCATGGGGGTCTGCTGTGCGATCTCGATGTCGGTTTTGAACATGGCGAACCTCACTTCCTGCTTTTGGGGCGGTCGAAAAAGCGAAACGGAAACCGTTTGGAAAAGGTTGAAAAACGGCGGAGCGCCGGTTTCTTTTTCGAAAAAGAGCCTTCCGAAAATGGGACTTCATTATAACATCGATTTTCGAATGATACAAGCAACAATACTTATAAAGTTCGGATGTATAGAAACGTTTCGGGCAATGCGCTCAGAAACAATGAAAGTTTCAAAAAACAAAGAAAGCCGGGGGCCAAAGAAGCTCCCGGTTTTTTCCGAAGGAATTATTCGATGATGCCGCCGCGGCACTGGGGCACGACGGAAGTGGTGTCCTCCGTAAAGCAGCAGTCCAGATCGGCGGCAAAGCCCAGCCGCAGGAGCTTGCTGTAGTGGTAGGTGGCGCGGATGAGGGGATAGTCGGGCTTCTGGGTCAGATAGAGGTTTTCGGCCACAATGCCCAGATCGTTGAGCGAGACCTCTGCGCCCAGCTCGCGCAGCGCCGCCACGATGCCGCCGGCGCAATAAATGTCGTCTGCGGAGAAGCGGCCCAGCGTCCCGGCGCACACGAGGCACACGTCCTTGCCCTGTTCGAGCAGCGCTTTGGCCACGGCGCGGCGGTTGGAGAGCGCGCCGAGGAAAACGTTCGGGGCGTTTCGCACGGCGTGCAGCGCAGACGTGCCGTTGGTGGTGGTGATGACAACGGTTTTTCCGCCCACCCGCTCGCGGGTATAATCCGCCGGGGAGTTGCCCAGGTCAAAGCCCGGCAGGGGCAGGCCTTCCCGCTCGCCGCACAGCACGGCGTCCCGCCGGTCGAGGGAGCGAAGCACGGCAACCGCTTCGGATACCTCCGCCACGGGGATGACTTTGTGCGCGCCGTTGACGATGGCGTTGACAATGGTGCTTGTGGCGCGCAGCAGATCGATGACCACAACGGAACGGTCGCGAATGTCCCGCTCGGCCACTTCCGTATAGACCGAATAGACAGAAACCTCCATACAGTACCTCCTGAAAAAACCGCTCCGCCCCCTGAAAAACAAAGAAAAATTCACGCCCGGACTTCGGGACGGCAACGTTTCATTTTTATAGTATACCACGAATGACGAAGAGAAGAAAGATGATTCATTCGGGGAGACACCAGGGGCGCTGCCCCTGGAC